>JAQGIJ010000570.1 GCA_028291285.1 Phenylobacterium sp.
GCACGGCGCGGCGCGCGCTGGCCGCCCGGGGCTACGAGGAGGCGATCAGCTGGAGCTTCATGCGCCGCGATCTCGCCGAGGCGTTCGGCGGCGGCCAGGCCGAGCTGGTGCTGCAGAACCCGATCGCGTC
Organism: Phenylobacterium sp.; assembly: GCA_028291285.1. The sequence continues at coordinate 131 of JAQGIJ010000570.1, forward strand.
GGACCTCTCCACCATGCGCCCCTCGATCCTGCCGAACCTGGCCGAGGCCGCCGCACGGAACGCCCGCAAGGGCTTCGCCGACGCCGCCCTGTTCGAGATCGGGCCGACCTTCCGCGGCGACCAGCCGGGCGACCAGGTCACCACCATCGCGGCCTTGCTGGCGCCGCATCCGCCGAGGCGCTGGGACGGCCAGCACACCGACCCGCTGTTCGCGCTGAAGGCCGACCTGATGGCGCTCATGGAAGAGCTCGGCGCGCCGCCGCTGCAGGTGGCCCAGGGCCAGACGTCCGCCTGGTGGCATCCCGGTCGCTCGGCGCGCCTGCAGCTGGGGCCGAAGACCATCGTCGCCGAGTTCGGCGAGCTGCATCCGCGGGTGCTGAAGACGCTGGATGCGCCGGGCCCGCTCTACGGATTCGAGCTCAACCTCGACGCCCTGCCCGAGCCCAAGAAGAAGGCGGTCAAGACCAGGCCCGCCCTCGAGCTCTCGCCGCTTATGCCGCTCACCCGCGACTTCGCCTTCGTGGTCGCCGCCGACACCCCGGCCGGCGAGCTGGTCCGGCCGATCCTGGGGGCCGACAAGCAGCTGATCGCAGAGGCCCGCGTCTTCGACGTCTACCAGGGCCCCGGCGTGCCGGAGGGCTCCAAGTCGGTCGCCGTCGAGGTCACCGTCCAGCCGCGCGACAAGACCCTCACCGACGCCGAGATCGAGGCGCTGTCCGCCCGCATCGTCGCCGCGGCCGAGAAGGCGGTGGGCGCAAAGCTCCGGAGCTGACCCGCAAGCCCTCTCCCCACCACGTGGGGAGAGGGTTCTTGCGACGGCCTAGGGAAGCGCTGCCGCCACCGCCTCCAGCCCGCCCAGGATGCGCGGCCAGCCGCCGCCCATGCCGCGATAGCCGCCTTCGTCCTGAGGCCGGAAGCCGGACTGCTCCATCCGCACCCGCGTGCCGCCGGCCTCTGGCGTCAGCGTCCAGGTGACCACGGTCTTCAGCCCGCTGTCCGACTCCGTGCCGTCGCCCCAGCTGTAGACCAGCCGCTTCGGCGGCTCGACCTCCAGCACCTGGCAGTTGGTGACGCCGCTCCAGCCCGGCACCGGCGTGGCGCGGAAGGTGAAGCGGTGGCCGACGGCGGGGGCGAAGTCGTTCTGCATCAGCCACTCGGCGACCAGCGGCTGCTCGGTGAGCGCCCGCCAGACCTTTTCCGGCGGATGCGGCATCAGCCGTTCGACGACCAGGCTCCTGGTCGGACCGGCCGCGTCCGCCTGCGTACCCGCGTCAGTCATTGATCCATCTCCTTGAGAAGCTGTTCGAGGGCGTCGAAACGATCGCGCCAGAAGACGGCGTAGTGGCCGACCCAGTCGATCAGCGGCTTCAGGCCCGAGGGCTCGGCGCTCCACAGCGTGCTGCGGCCCTGGCGCCGTTCGGCCACCAGGGCCGCACCGCGCAGCGCCGCCAGATGCTGCGAGACGGCCGGCTGGGAGACGCCGGCGCCCGCCGTCAGTGCGCCGACGCTCAGCTCCCCCTCCCGCGCCAGGCGCTCGAACAGGGCGCGGCGCGTCGGGTCGGCGAGGACGCGGAACAGGTCTGAGGCGGTTTCGAAGCTCACAGCCGATTCATAAGTCATTGCTTATGAGTTCGTCAAGGCCGCGCCGCCCCCGATGCGGGGGGACCGGCGCCTCAGAACGGCAGGATGTTGCGCTGCCGAGTGTAGGCCAGGTAGCCGATGTTGGCGCCGAGCCGCAGGCCGACGCCGGCGCGGATCGGGGCCAGGGTGATGCCGTTCGCGGCCTGGTAGTTCACGCCCAGGCCGCCGATCAGATAGGCCGTGCCCTCGACGCCCGGGAAGCGCTGGTAGATGGCGTCGGGGATCTGCAGGTCGTAGCAGAGGGTGAAGACGCGGCTGGCGTTGCCGCCGAAGTCCCAGCCGACCGAGGGTCCCTGCCAGTAGACCTGCATCGGCGGGCGGTCCTTCATGTAGAGCAGGCCTCGGCCGTAGCGCAGGCCGACGCCGATGGCGCCCGAGGCCTCCTCGCCGGCGATATAGCCGGTGGGCCGGCCCTTCTGCTGGAAAATGCGCTCCACCGCCGCGCCCGCGCTCTCGGCGGTGACCCCCATGAAGTCGGAGACCTGGTTGACGATCTCGTCGCGCGAATAGGTCTGGGCCGGCCCGGCGGCGGGATAGGTCGGCGAGACCGAGGGCCTGGGCAGGCCCTGCTGCGGCGGCGGCGCGCTCGCCGGCTGGGCGTTCGCCAGCTCCGTGGCGCCGAGGCTGGCCAGCCCCGAAAGGATCAGAGTGCGACGGTCCATAGGGCCCTACCTTGCTTCCTGTTCAACCCAAGCCCGCCCAGGGCCAGTGATGATCGCGGCAAGCTTAACGGCCGCTTAACCGTGTTCGCCGCGACAGGGCGCCGCGCGCCTCGCGCGAGGGTGGATATGTGCTAGACGGGCGCCCCATGACCGCCCCGCTCGACCGTATCCGTAATTTCTCCATCGTGGCGCACATCGACCACGGCAAATCGACGCTGTCCGACCGGCTGATCCAGGAGACCGGCGCGCTCACCCAGCGCGAGATGACCGAGCAGGTGCTCGACAACATGGACATCGAGCGCGAGCGCGGCATCACCATCAAGGCCCAGACGGTCCGGCTGCACTATCGCGCCGACGACGGTGAGGATTACGTCCTCAACCTGATGGACACCCCCGGCCACGTGGACTTCGCCTACGAGGTCTCGCGCTCGCTCGCCGCCTGCGAGGGCTCGATCCTGGTGGTGGACGCCAGCCAGGGCGTCGAGGCCCAGACGCTGGCCAACGTCTACCAAGCCATCGACAACAACCACGAGATCGTCCCGGTCCTCAACAAGATCGACCTGCCGGCCGCCGAGCCCGAGCGGGTTCGCCAGCAGATCGAGGACGTCATCGGCCTCGACGCCTCCGA
>JAQGIJ010000576.1 GCA_028291285.1 Phenylobacterium sp.
AGGACCTGGTCGCCGCCTCGCGGATCGAGCTGCCGGCGGGCCTGCCGCCGCCGTCCGCCGGCGTCTTCGGCGCCATCGGCTACGACATGATCCGCCTGGCCGAGCACCTGCCCGACATCAATCCGGACACGCTCGAGCTTCCCGACAGCGTGATGACCCGGCCCTCGATCGTGGCGATCTTCGACGCCATCGCCCAGGAGATCATCCTGGTCACCCCGGTGCGGCCCAATGGAGGCTCCGCCAGGGCGGCCTATGCGGCGGCGAGAGAGCGGCTGGAGGCGGTGCTGGCCGACCTCGGCCGGCCGACGCCGCGCCTGCTGGGCAATGGCGAGCCGGAGCCCGACGCCTTCACCACGCCGGTCGCGCGCGAGCAGTACCGGGAGATCGTCGAGCGGGCGAAGGCCTACATCCGCGCCGGCGACGTGTTCCAGGTGGTGCCCAGCCACCGCTTCCGCGCGCCGTTCAGCCGCGATCCGTTCGCCCTCTACCGGTCGCTGCGGCGGATGAACCCTTCGCCGTTCCTGTTCTACCTGAACTTCGGCGACTTCCAGCTGGTGGGCTCCTCGCCGGAGATCCTGGTGCGCCTGCGCGACGGCAAGATCACCATCCGACCGCTTGCTGGGACCAGGCCCCGCGGCGCCACGCCCGAGCAAGACCAGGCGCTGGAGCAGGAGCTGGTCAGCGACCCCAAGGAGCGCGCCGAGCACCTCATGCTGCTCGACCTCGGCCGCAACGACGTGGGCCGGGTGGCGATGCTGAAGGAGAGCGGCGCCAATGCCGCGCCTTCGACTGGCCTGCGCGCGCCGCGGGTGCGCGTCACCGACAGCTTCTTCGTCGAGCGTTACAGCCATGTGATGCACCTGGTCTCCAACGTCGAGGGCGACGCGCCGGAGGGTCTGGATCCGGTGGACGTGGTGATGGCCGCCCTGCCCGCCGGCACGCTGTCCGGCGCGCCCAAGGTGCGGGCCATGGAGATCATCGACGAGCTGGAGATCGAGAAGCGCGGCATCGGCTACGCCGGCGGCGTCGGCTACTTCGGCGCCGACGGCTCGGTGGACACCTGCATCGTGCTGCGCACCGCCCTGGTCAAGGACGGCATGATGTACGTCCAGGCCGGCGGCGGCGTGGTGGCCGACTCGGACCCCGACGCCGAGTACGACGAGACCCTGCACAAGGCCCGCGCCCTGCGCCGGGCGGCGGAGGAGAGCTGGCGGTTCGTGTGAGTAGATCCTCCCCCCAGGGGGGCATCTTGGCTCACGGCTCGCTCTTCACCACGTGCTCGCTGACGACCGGCGGGGCCATGATCATGGCCGTGGCGAAGGCCAGCGCCGAGATCGCCGCCAGCAGGGCTGCGCCGAGCAACGGCCACATCCGCTCCCGCTTCGTCCGCGGGGCCAGGAGCTGGCGGATGCGCCCGGTCTCGTCGGGGTTGAGCGCCGAATCGTTGATCGCCATCTGCGGAGCATCGCCGTTGCGGCGGCCGGGCGCCATGCCGGCCTTGGCTGGGACGGCGCCAGAGCCTAGAGAGGGCGCATGATCCTGGTGATCGATAACTACGACAGCTTCACCTACAACCTCGTCCATTACCTGAACGAGCTTGGGGCCGAGACCGTCGTGCACCGCAACGACGCGCTCAGCGTCGAGCAGGCGCTGGGGCTGAAGCCCGAGGGCGTGCTGCTGTCGCCGGGCCCCTGCACGCCGAACGAGGCCGGCATCTGCCTCGACCTGCTGGCCGCCGCGCCGCAGAGCCTGCCGATCCTCGGCGTCTGCCTCGGCCACCAGGCGATCGGCCAGGCCTTCGGCGGCAAGGTGATCCGCGCCCGCGAGCTGATGCACGGCAAGACGAGCCCGATCCAGCACACCGGCAAGGGCGTGTTCGCCGGCCTGAAGACCCCCTTCACCGCGACCCGCTATCACAGCCTCTCCATCGAGAAGCAGACCGCGCCGGACGTGCTGGAGGTCACCGCCTGGACGGACGACGGCGAGATCATGGGCGTCCAGCACCGCACCCGGCCGATCCATGGCGTCCAGTTCCACCCGGAATCCATCGCCACCGAATGCGGCCACGAGCTGCTGGCCAACTTCCTCGACCTCGCCGGCGTGAAGCGGCTGGCCCGGGCCTGAGCCGAACGTCGATGTCCGACGCCTTCAAGCCGCTGCTCAGCCGCCTCGCCGACGGCGCGACCCTCACGGAGGAGGATGCGGGCGAGTTCTTCGCCGCCTGCCTGCGCGGCGAGCCGACGCCGGCCCAGGTCGCCGCCGCGGTGACCGCCATGCGGCTGCGCGGCGAGACGGTGGGCGAAATCACCGCCTGCGCCCGGGCCATGCGCCGCGCCGCCGTCATGCTCGACCACCCGTTCGAGACCATCGACGTCTGTGGCACTGGCGGCGACGGACTGCACACGCTCAACGTCTCCACCGCCGTGGGCTTCGTGGCGGCCGGCGGCGGCCTGAAGGTGGCCAAGCACGGCAACCGGGCGCTGTCGTCCAAGTCGGGCGCCGCCGACGTCCTGGCCGAGCTGGGCGTCAACATCGCCGCCTCCCCGGCCCAGCAGCTGAAGGCGCTGGAGGAAGCCGGCATCTGCTTCATGTTCGCCCCGGCGCATCACGGCGCCATGCGCCACGTGACCCCAATCCGCGCCGAGCTCGGCTTCCGCACCATCTTCAACCTGCTGGGACCGCTGACCAATCCCGCCGGCGCGAAGCGCCAGCTGCTGGGCGTGTTCGACACCCGCTGGGTGGAGCCGCTGGCCCGGGTGCTGGGCGCGCTGGGTTCCGAGCGGGCCTGGACTGTGCACGGCCAAGGGATGGACGAGATCACCACCACCGGCGAGACCCAGGTGGCCGAATGGCGCGACGGGCAGATCCGGCTCTTCCGTATTACGCCGGAAGCGGTGGGCCTGCCGCGCGCGGCGCTGGCCGACCTCACCGGCGGCAGCCCCGCCGCGAACGCCCAGGCGCTCCGCCACCTGCTGGCCGGCGCCACGGGACCCTACCGCGACATCGTGCTGATCAATTCGGCAGCCGCCTTCCTGGTGGCCGACAAGGTCGAGACCCTGCGCGAGGGCGTCGAGCTCGCCGCCGCGGTG
>JAQGIJ010000578.1 GCA_028291285.1 Phenylobacterium sp.
CTGCAGCTTCGGGCCATGAACATCATCTACGAGACGACCAAGGAGCGCGGCGCGACCATCCTGATCCCCAGCGCCATGGTGGACGCCATGAACCCGGGCGGGATCCTGGGGCTGGCCGGCCTCGGCCAGGCCCAGGCCGCGCCGGCGCCGGAGCCCGCGGCGGCCCCGGCCCCGCCGTCCCGGGCGCGCCAGGCCGCGCCGAAGACCCGCGCGCAATAGGATCCTCCCCCAGCGCGAGCATCTGCAGAACGGAGACACGCATGGTCAACGCATCGGCGGCGCACGCGGCCGCGCTCTGGGCCGGGCTCTGCCTGATCCTCATGCTGGTGCTGTCGATACGCGTCGTGCGGATCCGCCGCCGCCGCCAGGTCGGCCTGGGCTACGGCGACCAGCCGGAGCTGGAGCGGGCGGTCCGCGCCTTCGGCAATGCGGCCGAATACGTCCCCGCCGCCCTGATCGCCCTCGTCCTGCTGGCGATGCTGGGCGCGCCTGCCGCCCTGGTCCACGCGGTCGGGGCTGCGCTGCTCGCCGGGCGCGTGCTGCACGCCGTGGGCCTCTCGCAGAGCGGCGGCGCCTCCTGGCCGCGGACGCTCGGCATGATCCTGACCTTCCTGGTCTATCTGATGGCAGGCGTGTTCCTGATCTTCTACGCCGTCCCCTGAGCTTGCCCCTGAAGCTTGCCCCGCGGGGTCCGCTCCGCCATATGCGGCGGATGGACGAAAATCTATTGAACGACGTCGTCGCCGCCGCGCTGAAGGCGGGCGCCGACGCCGCCGAGGCCGTGAGCTCGGAACGCCGCGCGCTTTCCATCGGCGTGCGCATGGGCGACCTCGAAGAAGTGGAGCGCGAGGAGTCGCGGGACCTGGGCGTCCGCGTCTTCGTCGGCCGCCGGCAAGCCACCGTCTCCGGCTCGGACATCAGTCCCGAGGGCCGCGGCAAGCTGATCGAGCGTGCGGTGGCCATGGCGAAGCTCGCGCCGGAAGATCCCTACGCGGGCCTCGCCGAGCCCGACCGCCTGGCCCGCGGCCCGCTGCCCGACCTCGACCTCTACGACCCCGGCGAACCCTCCGCCGAGACTCTGGAGGCCCGCGCCCGCGAGGCCGAGGCCGCCGCCCGCGCGGTGCCGAAGATCGCCAACTCCGACGGTGGCTCGGCCTCCTGGTCGGCCTCGGAATGGCTGATGGTGACCAGCGGCGGCTTCTTTGGCCGCCACCGCGCCTCCGGCTTCTCGCTCGGCGCCTCGGCCATCGCCGCCGACGAGAACGGCATGGAGAACGGCTACGACGGCCGCTCGGTGCGCTGGGAGGCCGACCTGCCCTCCGCCGAGGCCATCGGGACGGAAGCCGGCCGCCGGGCGGCCGGCCGGCTGGGCGCGCGGAAGATCGCTTCGACCACCGCGCCGGTGATCTTCGAGAACCGGCTCGCGGCTTCGCTGATGAGCCCGCTGATCGGGGCCATCGCCGGCCCGTCGATCGCCCGCGGCGCCTCCTTCCTGAAGGACAAGCTCGGCCAGCCGGTGTTCGCCAGGGGGATCCACATCGTCGACGAGCCGCACCGCCTGCGCGGCCTGGGCTCCAGCCCGTTCGACGACGAGGGCGTCGCCAATCACCGGACCGCCATCATCGAAGACGGCGTGCTCACCACCTGGCTGCTGAACACCGCCTCGGCCCGGCAGCTGGGGCTTCAGACCACCGGCCACGCCTCGCGTGGACTGGCCGGACCGCCCGGCGTGTCGCCGTCCAACCTGACGCTCGAGCCGGGCGCCAAGGACCGGGCGGAGCTGATGCGCGAGGCGGGCAAGGGGCTGATCGTCACCTCGATGTTCGGGCCCTCGCTGAACGGCAACACCGGGGACTGGTCGGTGGGCTGCTCGGGCTTCTGGTTCGAGGACGGCGAGATCGCCTATCCGGTGACCGAGATCACCGTGGCCGGCAACCTGATCGACATCTACGCCCGCCTGGTTCCGGGTTCCGACCTGGAGATCCGCGGGGCCTCCAACGCCCCCTCGCTGCTGGTCGACGCCCTGGCCATCGCCGGGCGATGAGCGAGGCCGTCGACGACGACCTGGCCCTGATCCTCAGCGCCGCCCACGCAGCGGGCGCGCTGGCCGAGACGCTGCGCGACGCGGGGCTCAGCGTCGACTTCAAGGCGGGCGACTCGCCGGTCACCAACGCCGACCTGGCCGCCGACGCGCTCCTGAAGGAGTGGCTGCGCGGCGCACGGCCGGAGTACGGCTGGCTCTCCGAGGAGACGACCGACGATCCGGCGCGGATGTCGGCCAGGCGACTCTTCGTCGTCGACCCGATCGACGGCACCCGCGCCTTCGCCAGCGGACGACCCTGGTGGAGCGTCTGCGTGGCCGTGGTGGAGGACACCCGGCCGGTCGCCGGCGTGGTCTTCGCCCCGCAGCTTTCCGAGACCTACGCGGCCGCGGCCGGCCAGGGCGCGACCCTCAACGGCCAGCCGATCCGCGCCAACGCCGTCTGCGCCATCGAGGGCTGCGGCATCCTCGGCGATCCGCGCATGTTCGAGCGCCGCGAGTGGCCCACCCCCTGGCCGGAGGTGCGCATCGAGCAGCGCAGCTCCACCGCCTACCGCATGTGCCTGGTGGCCTCCGGCGCCGCGGACGCGGCCCTGGCGTTCGTGCCGAAGCACGACTGGGACCTGGCCGCCGCCGACCTGATCGCCTCGGAGGCCGGCGGTTTCGTCGGCGACCACACCGGCCGGCGGTTCGCCTACAACGGCCCGGTTCCGATGCAGCCCAGCCTGGTTTGCGCCGCGCCTGCGCTCGCCCCATTGATCCTGGAGCGCGTCCGGCATATCGCCCTCTGAACCTGCCCCAGTCACCCCGGACGAAAGCCACCCATGTCGGACAAACAGCTGCTGCACCTCGTGATCGGCGGCGAGTTGAAGTCGCTCGAAGGCGCGCCGGAGTTCCGCGACCTGACCAAGGTCGACCTGGTGGGCGCGTTCCCGAGCTATGCCGAGGCGGTCCGCGCCTGGCGCGCCCGCGCCCAGCTGACCGTCGACAACGCCCTGATGCGCTACTTCATCATCCACGCCCACCGGCTGCTGGACCCCGCGCTCGACGGCGACGGCGAGGACCACGC
>JAQGIJ010000193.1 GCA_028291285.1 Phenylobacterium sp.
GTACTCCTTCGGCCAGGTGAGCGCGATCCAGCCCTTGGCGCCGACCTTGCGCCAGAACGCCAGGTAGGCCGCCCAGCGCGCGGGATCCTCGTCGTAGTCGTAGTCGAACAGCATGCCGTCCGGCAGCTCGGCTTCGAGAAAATCGCGCACCTCGCGCCGCCAGGCCTTCAGCTCCGGCGGGTCGTCGATCGTGAATCTACCACTGGCGTTCCCTTACGATGGTCCGGCCGGCGCCGGTTCCCGCGCCTCTCGCGGACGCTCGTCAGAAACCTTAGCGGGCCTGTCGCGCTGAAGGATCCGCCGCCGCGAGCCGCGCACTCACACGGCACAGGCGCGTCGCCGCACCGGCGCCGGCCCAAACGAAGGAGGGACGAGATGAGCCCATCCGACCCGGAACACCTGCTCGCGCGGTTCTGGCGCGAGCTGGGCGACCTGAGGACCGGCATGCTGGGGCTTGCCGGCGACGACGAGGGCCACGCCCAGCCGATGACCGCCCACTTCGAGGGCGAGCACGGCCCGTTGTGGTTCTATGCCCGCAAGGAGAGCCGCATCGCGCTGGCCTGCGCCGCGGGGCATCCCGCCGTCTTCCACTATATCGGCCGCGGCCACGACCTCTACGCCTGCGTGCACGGCGAGGTGGCGGCGACCCGGGACCGCGACGCCATCGACCGCTTCTGGAGCGAGGAGGTGGGGCGCTGGTATCGCAATGGACCCGACGATCCTTCGCTGTCGCTGCTGCGGTTCGCGCCGCTCAGCGCTCAGATCTGGCTGCCGAGCGGCGGCGACGCGCCGGCCCTCTTCGGCTTCGGCAAGGATGGGCCGCGCGACATCCACGCCGAGGTCAGGCTTTAGGCGAGCTCAGTCAGGCGCTCTCAGTCAGGCGTTCCGGGCCATCAGCCCGCCGTCCACCGGAATGGCGACGCCGGTGATGAAGGAGGCGGCGGGCAGGCAGAGGCTGAGGGTGATGTGCGCCACCTCCTCCGGGTCGCCGTAGCGTCGAAGCGCCGTGCGCCGCCTGGCGTAGAGCTCGCGGTCGGCTTCGGGGAAGCGGCCGGTCATGCCGGTCAGGATTGGGCCCGGACAGATGGCGTTGACGGTGATCCCTTCGGGCCCGAGCTCCACGGCGAGCGCGCGGGTGAGGCCGGTCACGCCGGACTTGAACGCCGCGTAGATGCTGTTGCCAGCGGTGGCGCCGAGCGCCTCGGTGGAGGCGATGTTGACGATCCGCGGCGAGGCGGACTTGCGCAGGTGCGGCAGGGCCGCGCGGATCACCCGCATGTGCGCGGCGAGCAGGATCCCGTGCAGCCGGTCCCAGACCGCCTCGTAGGTCTCCGCATCGATCGGCGTGCGGCTGGCGACGCCGGCGTTGTTGACGATCAGGTCCAGGCCGCCGAAGGCCTCGGCCGCCTCCGCCACCACCCGCTCGACGCCCGCGCGGTCGGAGACATCCAGCGTCCAGCCCCGCGCCCGCCCGCCGTTCGCCTCGATCCGGCCGACGACCGTCTGCAGCCCCTCGGCGTTGAGGTCGCAGGCGGCGACGTTGGCGCCCTCCGCCGCGAAGAGCTCGGCGGTCGCCTCGCCCATGCCGCTGGCCGCGCCGGTGATGAATACGGTCAGCCCGCGCACGGACCGGCTGAGCTTTGGCGGCGCCATGGGTTTCCTCCGTTGATTTTGATCTTGGGACGCCTGGTCCGAAAGCGGCGCTTGTGTCTGCGGCGAATGCGAGCCTGCCGCGGCGCTCACGTCAACTCCCCTCGCTCTTGCTCCGCACGCGTATCGGCGTACCTAGTCGAGAGCCCGCCATGACCGCCCGCTTCCGCCCCGCTGCGCCGTTCCGGCCCGTGACGCCGCCGCCGATCTGGCGCCGGCTGAGCGGCGAGCTGGCGACCAACTGGGTGGCGGGCTGGCCCCGGGCGGCGTTCCGCGAGCGCTACATGTTCGCCCGGGTGCTGACCGTCCGGAACCACATGATCAACGATCCGGACGCCATCGGCCATGTGCTGAAGGACAACGCCGCCAACTACGAGAAGCCGGCGCTGATCAAGCGCATCCTGGCGCCGGCGGTGGGCTGGAACCTGCTGGTGGCGGACGGCGAAGTCTGGCGCGAGCAGCGCCGGCTGATGGCGCCGGTCTTCACCCCGGCGGCGGTGGAATCCTTCACGCCGATGTTCCGCCAGGTGGCGCGCGAGCAGACCGAGCGCTGGGCGCTCGAGCGGCCGAACCGCATCGACGTGGCGCAGGCTGCGACCCACGCCACCTTCGAGGTGATGAGCCGCTCGCTGTTCTCCGCCGACGCGGCGCTGAATTCGGAGGCCGCCTCGGCCCATGTCACCGCCACGCTGGCCTCGGCCGGCAAGTACAGCGTGGCCAAGCTGATCGGCGCGCCCTGGCTCGACCGCTCGCGGATCCGCCGCCGGGGGCTGAAGGGCGCCGCCTTCCTGCGCGACCAGCTGACCGAGCTGATCCGCAGGCGCCAGACGAGTCCCTCGCCGCCGAAGGACTTCATGACCCGGATGCTCGACGCCTTCGCCGAGGACCATCCGCCGGAGGAGGCCGCGGAGCTCGCGCTCGGCAACGGCGTGCTGTTCTTTGTCGCCGGCCACGAGACCACGGCCAACGCGCTGACCTGGGCGCTCTATCTGATGGGCGGCGATCCGGAGGTGCA
>JAQGIJ010000678.1 GCA_028291285.1 Phenylobacterium sp.
AGCTCAGGACTACGAGCGACGAGATCGCATGTCAGGCGCGCAATCTCAATTTCCTGTTGGCGCTGAACTCGAAAGTCGAGCTGGATCAGGCGCAATGCCTCGGCGTGGCCATCCGCCTGCCGCGGGCCGATGACTTAAACGGCCTCGACGTGAAGCGAGCCTGTGCGCCCCTCGATCGGACGCTCAATCCCGATCCGATGGGGACGCCCTAAGCCTCGGCGCCAAGTCGAGCGAGAAGCTCGGCCAGTCGGTGCTCAGGTCCGCTATCCACCCTGCCCTGACCTTCGTCAGGTCCGCTTCCGGAGCGCCGGCGGCTGGTCGCGGCAGGTCCGGAGTGCGCCACAACCGGAACTTGGGCAGCTCCCCGAAAGCCGACCTTCAGAGCCTTAGCTCGAGGACCGACTCCGACCCATCGCTGTCCTTGAGATTGCTCGTTTGCTACGTCCGCTTTTCCCTGAAAGAGCAGACATGCATGCGATTGGGCGCCGCAACTCACACCCCTGACTCTCTCGGTCCGCGGGAAGGTCCGCACGTGGGCGAGCCCTTGGCCTCCGATGAGGACGCGTTGAGGTCGCGAGCACGTCCGTCGCGGTCGTATCCACTTATCGCGCGAGCTCGCTCATCGGGGGCGGTTCTGTGGCGATCCAGCTGGGCCGCAGAACATGCCGCTCGAAATAGGCGGCCAGCGCCGGCGCCCCCAGGACCATACGGCCGCTTTCGGGCAGGCCTCGCAAATAGGCAAGCATAGGCATCAAGCCCATGTCCGCGAGGGTGAAATGCGATCCCGCCAGATGATGGGTCGTGCTGACGGTCTCCGCCAGCAACTCAATATGGGCGCGGACCTTTGGCAGAAGGGGGTCAATCACCGTCCTGTCCAGCGATCCGCCTGACGGCGTCGGGAGGTAGTTGGCGCGGGTGTACGCGACGAACGTCGGCAGGATTTCAGCGTTCAGGGCGCTGATCCACTGTTCCATACGGGCGCACTCGGCCGCCCCGGATGGACACAACGGCGGCCCGCCGAAAGCTTGATCCACGTAGGTGGTGATCGCGCGCGACTCGAAGAGGGTGACGTCGCCGTGCCGCAGAACAGGAATTCGCCCGAACGGGTTGATTGCTAGTACGGCCTGGGAGTGGGGATTGGCCGAAATCAGCCGGTAGGGGACCCCTTTTTCTTCGCACGCCAAGCGCACCGTACGCACGAAGACTGACTGCGGTGCGCCGATGATCTCCAGGGTGTCCATCGGTTGGGCCTCCGTCGGGAAAATCCCCGCGGGACGCACCTAGACGCCTTGATACGGAATTGAAAGTACGGTCAAAATAGATACTGCCCTGACCGGCTGTTCCAGGATGAATGATGACAAAGCGGCCTCGTTGCCCCTTGATCGCCTTCAACGAGCTGGTCGGCGGGAAGTATAAGCTGCGGATTCTTTGGGTGCTTTCCAAAGAGGCGACGCGATACGGGGGATTGAACAGATCGCTTGTCGTTGCGTGCCATGGGCGGCCGGTGACACCGCGGACGCTCAGTCGGGAATTGCGAGATCTCGCCGGCCGGGGGCTGATCTGGCGCACGGCTTATCCGGAAGTCCCGCCGCGAGTCGAATACGGACTCACGGACCTCGGGCGAACCCTGGTCCCGCTCATCGACCAAATCGTCGCCTGGGGCGCAGAGGGCCGCCACACCGCGATTCTCGACGCCGCGGAGACGCTCGACAAGGTCTGAGCCGCGGCGAGGTTTTCAGCGCTCTTCAATGCGGCCAAGCCGGTTGCCGGACAGATCCATCACGAACGCGATCCATACTGCGGCGCCCCCCGCAGCGCCCGGACCCTCGGCGTCCACCCTTTCAAACGCATGTTCGTGGAGGCAGCGCCACGACGGCAGAGCTGATCTTCCTAGCCTCACCTTGGCTCCAGCATTGGCGCTCGGCTTCCTGATCGAAGGTCCAGTTCCTGGAGCGGCGCTAAGCTTTTGGCGCCGAGCTGTCGTGCGCCGAAGCGCCGTCACGACCGACACGAATGTCGGGTCTGCTCGGGCGAAGCAGACACTCCTCGGCTGTGACGCGTGGGACTGCTGCCCACCCTCCTCTCCGACGTTCGGCAGGTCTGCTTTCGCGGCCAGCTTGAGCCGCGGAACAAGGTCTGGAGAGCGCCAGGAGCGGACTCTAGCGGAGCGCCGCGAAGCTGACGTTGAACCTCCCTGCCCTGCGATGCCCGCTTTCGACCCTAAACCGCCACCCGTTGACGATCGCCGCGAACGCGGTCGAAGGCGTTGCGAATGGCCAGGGAGACATTGACCCGCACACGCGCCACGGCGTTCTCCCGCGCGAACAGATAGTCCTGCTGTAGCGTGCGGTAGCGCTCCGCCGACACCGGATCCTCGGAGAAATCCAGTCTACCGACTTCGTCGGTGATCGGCACGACCCGGGCCGAGGTCCCGCGACCGATGATCCGATAGTCTGGACTGGCGGACATTCCGCCCTTCATCACGGGGGAAAACACCTCCACGCTCCCCAAGCCGTGGGTCTCGGTCAGGACATGCTCCTGGTCGGCGATGTCGATGATCATGTCGCCCAGCAAGGCGACCCCGGGACGATAGTCGACCGTGCTGCCTAGCAACTGACCATGCACCCAGTAGTCGTCGCCAAGATCGCCCTCGGCGCCGGATTCCGTCCAAGGCCGGTGGCCAGGACGCGGATTGTGCGGAGCCTGCAGATAGGTGGCAATATTGGAAGGCAGCTTGCCGTAGATTGAGCCCATCTCCTCGGCGAAGGCCTCCGC
>JAQGIJ010000194.1 GCA_028291285.1 Phenylobacterium sp.
CGCATCTCGCGCCGGCTGCGGCAGGAAGCGCAGCGGGCGGGCCTCTCGGCGCAGGACGCCGTCCTCCTGGGCCAGGTGAAGAAGGCGCCGGGCATCGGGGTGAGCGCGCTCGCCGAGGCCGAGCAGACCTCGCGGCCGACGATGAGCGAGCATCTGAAGCGCCTCGAGGCGGCGGGGTTCGTCACCCGCGGCGGCGACGCGGCGGACGGGCGGCGCTCCGGCTTCACCATCACGCCGGCGGGCGCGCGCAAGCTCGACCAGATCCGGGCGCAGCGGAACGACTGGCTGGCCAAGCGGCTGGCCAAGCTGGATCCCGCCGAGCGCGACCAGCTGGCCGCCGCCGCCGGCGCGCTGCTGAAGCTCGCGAGCGTGGCGTCGTGAGCGAGGAGGCCCTCGATCCGCGCGCCGTCGCCGCGGAGCCCTCCGGCATCGGCGAGGAGCCGGTCGTCCGCGCCAGCTGGATCGTGCCCGCCATCATCGGCTCGGCCCTGCTCATGCAGACGCTGGAATCGACGGTCATGTCGAACGCGCTGCCCGCCATCGCCCACGCCCTGCACGAGGATCCCCTGCGCCTGAACATGGCGATCACCATGTTCCTGCTGGCCTCGGCGGTCTTCCTGCCGGTCAGCGGCTGGGTTGCCGACAAGTTCGGCGCCAAACGCATTTTCATGGCCGCGATGGTGCTCTTCGCGATCTCGTCCGCCGGCTGCGGCCTGGCGCATTCGCTGGCGCAGCTCGTCGTCGCGCGCATCTTCCAGGGCGCGGCCGCGGCGATGATGCTGCCGGTGGGACGGCTCGTGCTGCTGCGCACCACGCCCAAGAGCGAGCTGGTCGCCGCGCTCGCGGTGTTCACCATGCCCGCCCTGGTGGGGCCGGTGATCGGACCGATACTCGGCGGCTTCATCGTCACCTATTTCAACTGGCGCTGGATCTTCTACATCAACCTGCCGATCGCCTTGGTCGGCGTGATCCTGGTCCGCGCCTATGTGCCCAACCTCAAGGAGCACAACGTCTCGCCGATGGACTGGTGGGGGGTGTTCCTGACGGGCGTGGGACTGGCCGCGCTGATGTTCGGCTTCGAGAACCTCGGCCGCGCCTTCCTGCCCCCCACCGCCGTGGTCGGCCTGTTCGCGATCAGCTTCGCCTGCTTCGCGCTCTACTGGCGCCACGCGCGGGGCAATCCGCACGCCATTCTCGACCTGGGCGTCTTCCGCATCGCCACCTTCAGCGCCTCCACGGTCGGCGGCGGGTTCACGCGGATCGGCGTGGGCGCCCTGCCCTTCCTGCTGGCCATGCTGCTGCAGGTGGGCTTCGGGATGAGCGCCTTCGCGGCCGGCGCGATGACCTTCATCTCCGCCGCCGGCGCCCTTTTCATGAAGGGGGTCGCGCCGCCGGTCCTGCGCCGTTTCGGCTTCCGCAGCGTGCTGGTGGCGAACGGGGTGATCACGGCGGTGAGCTTCGCCCTCTACGCCCTCTTCAAGCCGTCCACGCCGCACTGGATCATCATGGGCGTGCTGGGCATCGGCGGCTTCTTCCGCTCGCTGCAGTTCACCAGCCTGGGCGGCCTGGCCTACGCCGACATCAACCAGGCGCAGATGAGCCGGGCCTCGACGACCTCGTCCATGGTCCAGCAGCTGGTGCAGTCGGTGGGCATCGGGCTGGCCGCCACCCTGCTGCACTTCCTGCAGTTGGCGCGCGGCGACACCCAGCTGACCTGGCAGGCGGTGACCCCCGCCTTCGCGGCGATCGGCGCGCTCAGCCTGGTCTCGCTGCTCTGGTTCGTGCGGCTGCCGCCCGACGCCGGCGATGAGCTCAACGGCCGCCACAGGACCTGAGCAGCTGGCGCGGCGGTTCCGCCCAGCCTAAAGCCTGCCGCCCTTCGCGCCTCCGAGTCCTTGCCCCGATGAAGCTTGCCGCCCGCCTCGCCGCCGCCGTCCTGGCCTTCGCCGCGCCGGCGCTGGCCGCCACGCCGGCGCCGGCCGCCCCCGCCGAGCGGATCGTCCTGCCGAGCGACGTCCGGCCGGAGCGCTACGAGATCCGGGTTCGGCCCGACGCCGCCCATCTCAGCTTCACCGGCCACGCCCGCATCGCGGTCGAGGTGATCCGCGCCACCGACCGGATCGTCCTGAACGCCGCCGACCTCGCCTTCCAGCACGTCAGCCTGTCCGGCGTCGCCGCCGCGCCGCGGGTCGAGCTCGACGAGACCCAGCAGACCGCCGCCTTCGTGTTCGATCAGGGCCTGCCGCCCGGGCGCTACCTGCTCTCCATCGACTACAGCGGCAGGATCTACGCGCAGGCCTCGGGTCTGTTCGCCCTGGACTCCCAGGGGCCGGGCGGCAAGGCGCGCGCCCTCTTCACCCAGTTCGAGAACTCCGACGCCCGCCGCTTCGCGCCGCTGTGGGACGAGCCCGCCGCCAAGGCCGTGTTCTCGCTGACGGTGGAGGCGCCGGGGGGCCAGATGGCGGTGTCCAACATGCCCGTGGCGCACGTCGAGCCGCTGCCGGACGGGCGGGCGGCCACCACCTTCGCCGACACCCCGAAGATGAGCTCCTACCTGCTGTTCCTGGCGCTCGGCGATTTCGAGCGCATTCACCGGCAGGTGGGGGCCACCGACGTCGGCGTCGTAGTGCGCCGGGGCGAGGCCGCCAACGCCCGCTTCGCCCTCGACGCCGCGGCGGGGCTCCTGCCCTACTACAACGACTGGTTCGGCCTGCCCTATCCGCTGCCGAAGCTCGACCTGGTGGCCGGACCGGGCCAGAGCCAGTTCTTCGGGGCGATGGAGAACTGGGGCGCGATCTTCGCCTTCGACCACGACCTGCTGCTCGAGCCCACCGCCAGCCAGGCCGACCGCCAGGCCGTCTTCATCGCTATCGCCCACGAGATGGCGCACCAGTGGTTCGGCGACCTGGTGACCATGGCCTGGTGGGACGACCTCTGGCTCAACGAGGGCTTCGCCTCCTGGATGGAGCACAAGGCGGCCGACCACTTCCATCCGGAGTGGAACAGCTCGCTGCAGGCGATGGCGAGCCGCGAGCGGGCGATGGAGGTCGACGCCAGCCCCGGGACGCACCCGGTGATCACCCCGATCCGCGACGTCTTCGCCGCCTCCGACGCCTTCGACAGCATCACCTACCAGAAGGGCGAGGCGGTGATCCGCATGCTGGAGCGCTATGTGGGCGAGGACGCCTTCCGCGCCGGCATCCGCGCCTACCTCGCCCGCCATGCCTATGGCGCCACCACCACCGACGAGCTCTGGGCCGAGATGGAGCGGGTCTCGCCCCTGCCGGTGACCGACATCGCCCACGACTTCACCCTGCAGAGCGGCCTGCCGCTGATCCGCGCCGAGGCCTCGCGCGGCGGCCTTCGCCTGACGCAGGACCGCTTCGCCATCCAGGCGCCGCCCGGCGCCAGCGTCTGGCGCACCCCCGTCCGCGTCGCCCCGGCGGAAGGTGGCGGCGCCTGGGTCGGACTGGTCAGCCGCCTGCGCCCGCAGCAGGTCGCGATCCCGCCGGCCAGCGCCCCGGTGGTGAACGCCGGCCAGGACGGCTACTTCCGCACCGCCTATGCGCCGGACCTCTGGTCGCGCCTGGCCGGGCGGTTCGCGAGCCTCGCGCCGGAGGACCAGCTGGGCCTGCTCTACGACAGCCGGGCGCTCGGCGAGGCGGGCGTCGCCCCGCTCGGCGACTTCCTCGAGCTGGCCCGCGCCGCCACGCGCGCGCAGGAGCCGATCGTGCTGAACGCCCTGGCCGACGAGCTCACCGCCATGGGTCGGGCCTATCCGCCCGGGCGGGCCGGGGCGGCGTTCCGCGCCTTCGCGCGCGCCCGGCTCGGGCCGATCCTGGTCCGCCTCGGCTGGGACGCGGTCCCGGGCGAGGCCGAGAATGTCGCGGGCCTGCGCGCCGACCTGATCGCCGACTTGGGCGAGCTCGACGATCCGGGCGTGGTCGCCGAAGCGCGCCAGCGGTTCGAAGCCTCCCTCGCCGCCCCCGAGGCGCTGCCGGCGGCGCTGCGCTACGGCGTGCAGGACGTGGTGGCCCGGCGGGCCGATCCGCGGACCTGGGCGCAGCTGCACGCCCTGGCCCGGGCCGTCGGCTCCACGCGCGAGCGGGACCGCCTCTATCGGCTGCTCGGCTCGGCGCACGATCCCGCCCTCGCCGACCGAGCCCTTGCGCTGGCGCTGAGCGACGAGCCGCCGCCGACCACCGCGCCCGGCCTGATCGCCAGCGTCGCCGCCCGCCATCCCGAGAAGGCCTTCGAGTTCGCGCTCGCCCACCGCGCGCAGGTCGAGTCCCTGCTGGAGCCCGCCAGCCGGACCATCTTCTTCGCCAATCTGGCGTCGGGCTCACACGACCCGGCGATCACGCGCAGGCTCAGGGCCTTCGGGCGGACCGTCCCGGCCTCCAGCCGCGGCGAGATCGACAAGGCCGCCGCCGCGGTGCAACGCCGCCACGCCTTCGTCGCGCGCGGGCTGCCGGAGATCGACCGCTGGCTGGCCGCCCATCCCGATCCGGCTCCAGGGCGTTCGACGCAGGGCGGCTAGTCGCAGGGCGCCGCCTCGCCGGTGGCGAGGTCGATGCGGAAACACTGCCGCTCGCCGGTCGCGCAGTCCTCGACGATCAGCGAGACGGCATCCTCGACCTCCGGCGCCGGGTGGAATTCCTCCACGAAGCCGAGCGCCGCGTCGATGAAGCTCGATCCCTCGACGAGGCGGCCGCGGCTCGGCGCCTCGGCGTGGCCGTGGACCGAGAAGCTGCGCGTCGCGCGGGCGGTGTCGAGCGGCATGGCGGGTCCCTCTTTCGGCCCGGATCAACGCCCGGGCCGCGGAAAGGATTCCACCCCGGCCCGCCTCAGTGAATGATCCAGTCGCTCAGGCTGATCTGGCTGGGCGCCACGTGCTCGACATCGATGATGAAGTTCGGCCACTGCGGGTTGGGGCCGGCCTGGTCGCGGTCGAACCGCACCCAGGTTCCGCCGTTGTTGTCGCTCTCCAGGAACAGATAGCCGTCGTGGACCGGGTCGGTCCCGGTGTAGCCGGCCTTGGCGAAGAGCGCCGAGAGGTCGATCTTGTCCTGGCCCGGGGTGAAGTCGGTGATGTGCGCCGGCGACCAGGGCTCGGTCCCGAAGACGAAGCGGTCGGCCCCGCCGCCCCCGGTGAGCGTGTCGTTGGCCTGGCTGGCGTTGAGCGTGTCATTGCCCGCCCCGCCGGTCAGCACCGAGCCGGTGCTCGTCGCCGTCAGCACCTGGCCGGAGCCGCCGCCGGGCGGCGGCGGCGGCGGTGTGGTCCCGCCGGCCGAGCCGGACAGCGTCGCCCAGCTGAGGCTGGAGGGCGCGAC
>JAQGIJ010000195.1 GCA_028291285.1 Phenylobacterium sp.
CGGTGCGGGTGGTGACCTGCGCCTCGCCGGCCTACCTGGCCCGGGCGGGAACGCCGCACGCGCCCGAGCAGCTCGCCGAGCACGAGGCGATCCTCGACACCAACAGCGCCGATCCCAACGTCTGGCGCTTTGGGACCGGGCCTGCGCGCCGCGAGGTCCGCGTCAGCGGCCGGCTCAGGTTCTCCGGCGCCAGCGCCTGCGTCGCCGCCGCCAGAGCGGGCTTCGGCGTCACCCGCACGCCAGCGTTCGCTGCGGCGGAGGACCTGCGCGCGGGCCGGCTGGTCGCGCTGCTCTGCGGCTATGAGCCGGAGCTGATCCACCTGCACGCCGTCTATCCGCACGCGCGCCACCTCGCGGCCAAGGTGCGCGTCTTCGTGGATTTCCTCGCCGGCCGCTACGCCGGCGAGCCGGAGTGGCACCAAGGCTGGGCGTCGGGACTTGTGGCATGATGCAGGATGCGCAGGGCGGCCCAGACCGCAAAGACCTCGTTCGCGACGACCTCGTTCGCAAGGACCCCGTCCGGGACGACCTCGTCCGTTACGTCCAGAAGCTGCTGATCGCGGTCGCGGTGGGGGCGCTCGCCCTCATCTTCTACCGCTGGCATCACGTCTTCCTGCTGGCGTTCGGCGCGAGCCTGGTGGCGGTGGTGCTGCGCGCGCTCGCCGACCCGATCCGCCGGCGCACGCCGCTTGAGGCCGGGCCGTCGTTGGGCGTGGCGGTGATCGGCCTGATCGTGGTGATCGGCGCGCTCGGCTGGTTCGTCGGCGCGCAGGTGGCGAGCCAGCTCAACCAGCTGGAGGCGACCCTGCCCGGCGCGTGGGCCGCGGCGCAGAAGCAGATCGAAAACTATGACGGCGGCCGCTGGCTGGTGGCCCGGCTGCATGAGGCGGCCGGTGGGCCGATGAGCGGGCTGGGTCCGCTCGCCGGTCACATCGGGCACGCGACCAGCGTGGGCATGCAGGCGGTGGGCGAGCTCGTCGTGGTGCTGGTGGCCGGGGTCTATTTCGCCGCCCAGCCCCGGCTCTACCGGGACGGGCTCCTCAAGCTCGCGCCCGAGGGCGCGCGCGCGCACCTCGCCGAGGCGGTCGATGCCTGCGGCGTGGCGCTGCGCAAATGGCTGCTGGGCACCGGCGTGGCGATGCTGGCCATGGGCGTGCTGACGGCGGTGGGGACGGCGCTGCTGGGCCTTCCGGCCCCCGTGGCGCTCGGCCTGCTGAGCGGGGTCGCCGAGTTCGTGCCCATCGTCGGCGCGGCGGTCTCGGCCGTCCCAGGCCTACTGGTGGCCGCCACCCAGGGGCCGCAGATGGTCCTCTGGACGCTGCTCTTCTACGTGGCGATCCACCAGCTCGAGGGGCACGTGCTGATCCCGTTGATCCAGCGGCGCGTGGTCTCCGTCCCGCCGGCGCTGACCCTCTTCTCGGTGGTGGGCTTCGGCGTGCTGTTCGGCCCGTCGGGGATCATCTTCGCCACCCCGCTGGCGGTGGTGGTGCTGGTGCTGATCAAGCGTCTCTACCTGCGCCAGGCCGACACCCGGCCGACGGACCCGGCCGCCACCGAGCCGGTGGGCGCGCGCGGAGAGATCTGATCAGGCCGCGTCCGCCTCCGGCGTTCCGATCAGCTGGTCACGCATCAGGCAAAGCGCGGTCTCCAGCGCGCCGAGCCTGACGCCGGCGCGGCCGATGTCGCCGAACCGCTTGACCAGATGGCGGGTGGGCCGTCCGGTCCGGGCGCTGGCGAAGTGGACGAGCCCGGCCGGCTGGCCGGGCCCGCCCTCGGTGAAGCCGGTGATCGACACCGCGACGTCGGCGTGCGAGTGGGCCAGCGCCCCCTCCGCCATGGCCCGGGCGGCAGGCTCGGAGACCGCCCCGTCGGTCTCCAGGACCTCCTGCGGCACCCCAAGCATCTCGTGCTTGGCCTCGTGGGTGTAGGTCACGAAGCCGCGTTCGAAGGCGTGGGACTGGCCGGGGATGTCCGTGAGCAGGGAGGCCAGAAGCCCACCCGTGCAGCTCTCCGCCGCGCTCAGCTTCAGGCCGCGGTCGCAGGCCTCGCGGAGGACGAACTTGGCCAGTTCGTCCACCGCGGCGGGGATCGCGGGATCCAGCGCTTCGGCCATGCTCGGCGAGCCCCTAGTGAGTCGCGGGGACCTGGCCGCCCATCTGCGACATCAGCTCTTCCTTGCGCATCATCATCTGCTGGCCGACCCCCTTCAGGTCCATGTCGCTCTTCTGCAGTTGCGGGAAGTATTCCTTCTCTTCCTCGCCGACGTGGTGCTCGATCATCTCCTGCAGCACGGTGACCTTGGCGTCGTACATCTCGTCGGAGGGGTCCATGCCCTCGATCTGGTCGATCAGGTCCTTGGCCGCCTGGTGCTCGATGATGGCTTCGTTGACGATTTCGTCGTCCTTCAGGAACTCCCGCGAGGTGGGGTAGAAGATCTCTTCCTCGATCTGGGTGTGGACCCGCAGCTCGAGACAGATCTGCTGCGCGGTCTGCTGCTTTTGGCCCTCGTCCTTGGCCTTCTCGAACTGGCTGAACAGCTTCTCCACCGCGCGGTGATCGGCCTTGAGGAGGGCGATGGCGTCCTTCGGGGCGGCTGCGGCGGAGGAGGTCTTCTTTGCGGTGCTGCTGCTCTTGCTGGCGGCCGACGATCGCTTTGCGCCGCTCTTACCGCTGGTGGTGTTGGCCGTGGGCATGTTGCTCTCCGTTGAACCCGTGCGGCGGTGCGCCGCCTGAGCGCAAGAACCCGCCCGCGGAAGGCGGGTTCCGCTTGATTTTCCGCGCTCGGACCGTTGGTTAGCCGCATGGCGAGGCGACGGACGGTGACGGTGGCGGGGGCGGGAGCGTTGGGGCTGGCCTGCGCCCTGGCGCTCGCTGAAGCGGGGTTCAAGGTCACCGTGTGCGACCCCGCCGATCCCGCCGCGAACGCCTCGGGCGTGGCCGCGGGCATGCTGGCGCCGGTGTACGAGGCGGTCCTGGACCCGGCGGCGCAGGGGCATTTCGACCTGCTGCTGGCGGCCCGCAATCTTTGGCCGGCGTTGGAGGCCAGGCACGGCGTGCGGCTCGAGCGGACCGGCGCCCTGGCGGCGGGCGCGGACCACTGGCTGGCCGGCGTGGCCGCGGGGATCACGCGGCTCGGCCTCCACCCCACCGAGATCTCCGGCCACACCGCACGTGCCCTGGCGCCCGGCCTCGCCCCGGGCGTGGCGGCGGTGCTGCTGAACCGCGAGGACTGGCGGCTGGACCCGCGCGCCGCCCTGGCCGCGCTGAGGACGGCGGCGACCGCGGCGGGCGTCGCCTTCCGCACGGCTGCGGTGGCCGGGCGCGGTGAGGCGGACCTGCTGGTGATCGCCACCGGGGCGGCACGCGGGCTCGACGACCTGGCCCCCGAGCTTGCGCGCATCTCGCCGATCAAGGGGCACATCCTGCGGGTGGCGGCGGAAGACTTGAGCTGGGTCACCGTGCGCGGGGAGGGGGGCTACGTGACCCCCGTCGCGGGCGGCGTGGCGGTAGGCGCCACCATGGAGCCGGGCTGCGCGGACGCCGCGCCGGACCCGGGCCGCGCCGGTCCGCTGCTCGCCGCCGGTCAGGCGCTGTTCCCGGCGCTGGCCGACTCGCCGCACGAGCTCCTGGCCGGCGTGCGCGGCGCGACCCCGGACGGCCTGCCGCTGGCGGGCTTCAGCCGGACGCCCGGCGTGCTCCTGGCGGTAGGCGCGCGGCGCAACGGCTGGCTGCTGGCGCCCCTGGTGGCGCAGGTCGTCGCCGCCTGCGCCGCCGGCCGGGAGCCGGGCCGTTTCGCCGCACGGCTCGATCCCCGGCGGTTCGAGCCGGCGCGGCCGCCGGGCGGCTGAGCGGCTGCGTTGGTATGGTTAGCGGGCCGTTAACCATAGGGGACGAGGCTCCACCCATGGCGGTCGAGGGAATCCGTGGCGTGGTGGAGGCGGCGATCCAGCGCGCGGCCAAGGCCACGGGCGTGGATTTCGGCTTCCTCATGAAGACCGCCGGGCGCGAGAGCGGGATGAACCCGCAGGCGCGCGCCGGGACCTCCTCGGCGGCGGGCCTGTTCCAGTTCGTCGAGCAGACCTGGCTGTCGACCCTGAAGCAGCACGGTTCGAAATACGGCTACGCCCGCTACGCCGAGCTGATCAGCAAGGGCGCCGACGGCCGCTATCATGTCGACGGCGGCGAGGCGCGCAAGGCGGTGATGGACCTGAGGCTCGATCCGCACGCCGCCTCGCTGATGGCCGGCGAGCTGGCCTCGGACCATGCCGCCTACCTGAAGGGCCGCACCGGCCGGACCGCGACGCCCGGCGAGCTCTACGCCGCCCATTTCCTCGGGCCGCAGGGCTCGGCCAGGCTGATCGCGGCGGTGGAGAACACGCCGGGCGCCAGCGCGGCCCACCTGTTCCCCGACGCGGCCCGCGCCAACAAGTCCATCTTCTACCGCGACGGGCGCGCCGCCTCGGTCGCCCAGGTCTATGCCAACCTCGCCAGGGCGGCGGGGTCGGGCGGGGTGGCGGCGCCGGCCGGGGCCGTCATCCCCGACGACGGTTTCATCGAATACGCCTCGGCGCGGCGCGACGACCGCGCGCGCCAGCAGGACGCCCTGGTCGCGCTGATCCTGCGCGGCTCGCAACCCGCCGACGAGACCGGGGTCGGCTCGCGGCTGGCCAGCTCGGTGTTCACCAGCGAGATGCTGAAAGTGCTCTCCGATTCGCGCAGCGACAGCTGAGGCTGGCCGGGCCGGAGCTGACCGCGCCGGACAAAACTTTACCTTGCGGGAGGGCCACAACGGCCACGAATTCTTCCCCAAACGGGAGGCCGCCCTGAGCCAGGGCCGCAACGCCCTCTGCGCCATCACAGCGTTGCTGTTGGGCCTGTGCGCCCTCGGCCGCTCAGCCCAGGCGGAAGCGCCGCCCCTGCCGCCGGCGCCGGGCAAGATGATTCCTGTCGAGAGCGGCCGGCGCCTCCACCTCTACTGCCAGGGAAAGGGCGCGCCGACGGTTGTGTTCGAAGCGACAAGCGGTGCGCCGTTCGTCGAGGGCGTGCCCGCGCTTCAGCGGACGGCGCGCGTCACGCGGGCCTGCGCTTATGATCGCGCGGGCCTCGGGTGGAGCGATCCGGCGCCGCCGGGACGCAGCTTCGAGGAACGAGCCGGGGATCTGCGCCAGCTGCTACGGGCGGCGAACGTCAAAGGCCCCTATGTACTGGTGGCCGGCTCGTACGGGGGGCTGATCGCGCGCACATTCGCACGGCTCTATCCGGCCGATACGCAAGGCATGGTGCTCGTGGACTCGGCCGAGGAGGCCGCCTGGTTTCCCTGGGTGGCAGAACGTGGCCAGGTCAATGCAGGGACCTATCTCCAGCGCGCAGCCCTGGCGGAACAGGGAGTCTTGCGCCCGGCCCTGCAGGCGCAGGTCGACACCATGCCGATGGTCAAGCGCGCCTTCCGCCCAGAGGTGCTGAGTTGGTCCCTGGACGCCCTTTCGCGACCCGGACATTGGCGTGCGGCCGCCGACGAGATCACGGCTGTCGACCGCACGCCTCAGGCGATGCGCCGCGCTGGAGGTTTTGGCGGCCTGGGCGAACGGCCGCTTATCGTGCTCAGCCACGGTGTGGCTATGCACGAGGAAGGGGCGATTTCGGAGGCGGACTGGGCGGCGGCGCAGGAGCGCCTCACGAGGCTCTCCTCGAACAGCGCCCAGGTCGTCGCGGTCAAGAACACTCACCCGATCGCGCAAGAAAATCCTCGGCTGGTGGCGGACGCGGTGCGCATCGTCGTGAGCGCGGTCCGGTCGCGTCGGCCGATCGACCGTATCGCTGTCGCCGATCTGCGGGCCGAAGCCGCGTTGGATCCCGATCCTCGGGCGCCGTAAGTCCAGGACATCCACAAGCTTCGCCGTGAACGGCTCGTTAAACATGGGGGCGCAAGCTCGACTCGTGGGATTCCCGTCCTGCAGGCAGGGGGACACCGGGGGCGATGGCGACGACGCGATCAGCGCTGACGGATGACGACATCCGGACCCTGGTGAAGGGGGCGACGCCGGACGAGCGGGCGGCCGCCGCCCATAAGCTCTGCCGCTCGCTCGACCACACAACGCTGTCCGGCGAGGACCGCGAGGTCGCCGCCGACATCCTGCGGATCATGGCCGCCGACGCCGCCGAGCTCGTGCGCCGCGCGCTCGCCGTCACCCTGAAGAAGTCGCCGCTGCTGCCCCGCGACGTGGCGCTGAAGCTGGCGCGCGACGTGGAGAGCGTCTCGCTCCCCGTGCTGAGCTTCTCGCCGGCGTTCACGGACGAAGACCTGATCGAGATCATCCGGCTGGGCGGGCCGGTGCGGCAGGTGGCGATCGCCAAGCGGCCGAAGCTGTCGCCCAAGGTCGCCGACACCCTGGCCGAGGAGGCCGGCGAGCGCGCCGTGATCATGGCCTGCGCCAACGACGCGGCCGAGTTCTCCGAAAGCGGCCTGGCCAAGGTCATCGCCCGCTTCGAGGCGTCCGAGCGCGTGCTGGCGGCGGTCGCCTATCGCACCGTCCTGCCGCTCGCCGTCACCGACAAGCTGATCAACCTGGTCGGCGAACAGGTGCGCGAGCATCTGGTCAGCCGCCATGGCGTCAAGCCGGAGACGGCCCTGCAGCTGGCCCGCGACACGGCCGAGCGCGCCAGCGTCGACATCCTCGACCAGGCCATGCGCACCGCCGACATGAAGGCCTTCGTCGCGCACCTGAACGAGAACAAGCGTCTCACCGCCCCGCTGCTGCTGCGCGGGCTGGTGCACGGCCACATGACCTTCTTCGAGTGGGGACTGGCGGAGCTGGCCGGCGTCCCGCACCACCGCACCTGGCTGATGATTCACGACGCGGGGCCGCTCGGGCTGCGCGCCATTTATGAACGAGCGGGGCTTCCGGCCCGGCTATATCCGGCGTTCCGGGTGGCGGTGGACACCTTTCACTCCGTAGAGTTCGACGGCGGAGCCAGCGATCAGGAACGGTTCCAGGAGAAGATGCTGCAGCGGTTCCTAACCCAGCCGCAGCCCGCCGCGCGCGACGACGTCGACTATCTGCTGGACAGGATGGACCAGCTTTCGGACGCGTCGCGGCGCGAGGTCATCGCGGAAATAGCCTAGGCGCTCTCAGCGCCTCAGACGCAGGCGGAGACCTGCGACTCGAGCGCTTCGGCCAGCGCACGGCCGATCGGATGCTCGTCGCTCTTGATGTCCTGGGCCACGGCTGCGCGGATTGCGTCGATGTGGGCGTCGACCAGCGCCATGGGCGCGCGAGCGCGCTTCTCGGCGTCGTCCAACAGCGCGCAGAGCGAGGCGGCGACGCGGGTGATCAGCGGGAAGCCGTAGGTGGTGCCCAGGCCCTTCAGATCGTGGGTGCGCAGGTAGAGCGCTTCCATGGTGTCGGTCGTCAAGCCGTCGGTGCGCACCGCCTGGCGCGACATTTCCAGCTTGCCGATCTCGTCCTGCAGCCACATGGCGAAGTTGCCGGACAGGCTCTTCAGCGCAGCCTCGGCCTTGGCGATGGCCGCGGGATCGAGCGCGCCAAGACGGCCGGCCCCACCGACCTTTAGCCGAAGCGTGTTCGGCACCTGGATCATCTGCCCGCTATTCTGCTCGCTCACGAAGTGGCCTCCTGCCGCTCTACCTGGACGGTAAAGGTCAGCCGTTAACAAGCCGTTTGGCGTGCAACCCGCGGTAGCCTAAGCGGAAAACTGCTCCGCCAGCACCCGCTCC
>JAQGIJ010000599.1 GCA_028291285.1 Phenylobacterium sp.
TGCTGACCATGAGCCAGCCGGTGGGGGTCTACGAAGACAGCGCCAACATCCCGCACCCGGACGGCCTGAACGGCGCCCTGTTCGACATCCAGCGTGTGGAAGTGCTGAAGGGGCCGCAGGGCACGCTCTACGGCCGCAACACCACCGGCGGCGCGGTCAATATCATCACCCGCGGGGCGGACTACAACGGCTACCACGGCTTCGTCAGCGGCGAGGCCGGCAACTACAGCGACTGGCGCATCGACGGCGCCGTGAACCTGCCGATCGTCCAGGACATGCTCAGCGCGCGCCTGGCCTACCAGCACTGGTCGCGCAAGGGCTACGGCTCGTCGGTGACCACGGGCCAGGACCTGGGCGGCGACCACAACGACGATCTCGTCCGCCTGTCCGTTCGCTTCGATCCGTTCTCCACCTTCACCTCGTCGACGAAGCTGGAATACGGCCACATGAACCAGCACGGCTATCTTCAGCCGCTGGTGGCGGTGGCGGCCGGCAACCCGCTGCCGGCGCTGGAAGCCCAGTTCGAGGGGGGCTCGATCACGCCCTGGATCGACACCAGCATGTTCCACGTCGGCTCGCAGGATAAGCTGTTCGACCGGGTGAGGACCTGGCACTTCGTCGAGGACTGGAGCTGGGAGATCAACGACGCGGTGAGCCTGCGTTCGATCACCGGCTATCACAAGGTCTCGGACTTTCCGAAGACCGACCTGGACGCCACGCCATTCCAGATCCTCGAGATCTTCGCCGGCGCCGGCGGAACCCAGCCGATCGTGAACGGCCCCTACACCTATCCGCTGATCCCGGAGAACATCTACCATTCCTGGACCCAGGAATTCGACCTGTCAGGCCATGCGTTCGGCCGCCTCGACTGGCTGGTTGGCGCCTTCGGCAGCTGGGAGCAGGGCCACGGCGGCGAGCCCTATGTGGCCTTCGGCGATCTGACGCAGGGCCAGGTCAACACCAGCACCATCTCCAACGGCGAGCTGACCGACACCTGGGCCTTCTTCACCCAGAACGATCTGCACCTGTCCGATCAGTTCAGCGTAACTCTCGGCGCGCGCTACACTCAGGAAATCGTCAAGAACAACTCGCAGCAGTTCACTTGGCTCAAGGGCGCCTTCTCCTGCATCAACGGCTCGCCGGCGCCGGGCAACACCCCGAGCAACTGCCCGACCATCACCCAGGAGGAGAAGTCGAACGGCATCTCCTACCTGGCGAGCTTCAACTTCCAGCTCACGCCGGACATGTTGCTCTATGTGAAGACCTCGCGCGGGTTCCGTGGCGGGGCGCTGCAGTTCCGGGCCGCGGGCTTCCCGTCGGTCAAGCCGGAGATCGCCATCGATTACGAAGCCGGCTTCAAGAGCGACTTCTTGGAGCACCGCCTGCGGACCAACCTCGCCTACTACCACACCAACTACAAGAACAAGCAGGAGCAGGCGATCACCACCGTCTGCGGGAATCAGGTGGTCGCGCCCGGACAGCCGACCTGCGCCGGCGGCGACACACCGCACAGCTCGACGGTGCTGAAGAACGCCGCGACCGCCAAGGTCGATGGCGTGGAGGCCGAAGTAACGGCCGCACCGGTCGCTGGCCTGACGGTGTACGGCACGCTGACCTATATGCGCGGCGTCTATACGGCCTTCCCCGACGCCCTGAACCCCGACGGCCAGAGCGTCGACGGGACCGGGCTGCCCTTCGCCGACCCGAAGTGGCGCTACAGCGTCGGCTCGCGTTACCAGCACGAGGTCGGCCCGGGCGTCCTCGGCGGCTCGCTGGACTGGAGCTGGCGCGCCCACAACAACCTCACCGCCATCAACATCTCGCCGTCGTTCCCGCTGGCGCTGCAGCAGCGGCTGAACCAGGCGGTGGGCCTGCTGAACGGGCGGATCGATTACGCCTTGCCCGGTCGTGGCGTGACGGTCGCGGTGTTCGCCACCAACCTGCTGAACAAGCACTACCAGACCGAATCGCTGTTCAGCGCCGCCCTCGGCATCGCCGCCGCGACGACCCAGGCGCCGCGCATGTTCGGGGTGACGATCACCAAGACCATCGGCGAGGAATAGCGCGTTCAGCGGCCGGGGAAGGCGGGCGGCCGCTTTTCGCGGCGGCTGGCGAGCCCTTCCTGGAAGTCCTCGGAGCGGAGGCTGGCCGCCGTCTCCTGGGCGGCCAGGGCCAGCGTCTCCTCGAAGCCCTGCTCGTCGGCGAGGCGCAGCTGGCGCTTGATGATCGCAGCCGAGCGCGGCGAGATCTCGCGGGCGATCGCCCCGGCGTAGGCCAGCGCATGCGCCAGCAGGTCCGGCGGCTCGAGCACGGCGGCGAGGAAGCCGAGGCGGAAGGCTTCCTGCGCCTCCACCTTGCGCGCCGACAGCAGCCAGTCGGCGGCGGCCGCCTTGCCGATCGCGCCGGCCAGGCTCTTGGCGAGGCCCGCCTCCGCGGTCAGCCCCAGCCGGGCGAAGCTGGCGGAGAACACCGCAGTGCGGCTGGCGAAGCGCACGTCGCAGTGGGTCGCCAGCGCCAGGCCGACGCCGGCGCAGACCCCGTTGATCGCGGCGATCACCGGCTGCGGGACGGCCATCGGCAGGGTGTAGCGGGTGCGCAGGTGCGGCGGGGCCTCGGCCAGCGCGGCGAGGCTCGCGCCGGGCGGAGTCAGTCGCTGACTGCCCCCGGGGACGAGCGCCTCCAATCGCTCGACGTCGGCGCCGGCGCAGAAGGCCCGGTCCCCGGCGCCGGTGATCACGATCGCCCGCACCTGCGGGTCGAGCGCGGCCTCGACCATCGCCTGGTCGAAGCGCTCTCCCGCTTCGACGTTTATGGCATTCATCCGCTCGGGACGGTTCAGCGTCACCAGCGCGACTCCCTCGGCCACGCGCAAGGTCACGAGGTCTTCCATCGACGCCTTCCAAGGTGGAGCTCGGCCCGAGCCTCCCGCGCCCGCGCTCCGGCTGCAAGGCGGAACTGGCGCGCTGGCGCCGCCGCGGTCCTACGCCGGCGCCCGCGCGTGGAAATCGCCCGCCGACGGCGGGCACAAAAAAGGCCCGCCGGTGAGGGCGGGCCAGTTTAGGGAGGAAACGCCCTGAAAGGGCTCCACCAATCTATGCTGCACTGCAGCAAATGCAAGGCCGTCACACAGTTTTTTTCCGGAAGCGCCTGGCGAGAGCGGAAGTCCGGCTGTGTTCTTACGCGTGCGGTGGGCGCAGTATCGGGAGCACTTCACACCAATCCATTCCCAGAATTCCATTGGGGGACACACCATGGCGGCGGACGATCTCAAGGAAAAACCGGCCTACGGGGTCCTGACGGACGAGGGCATCGAGCGCCTGCGTCAACGGGTGGGGATCCAGGTCCGCAGGCCGACCCCGCCGCACAACTACGAGGTCACCTGGGACGGCACGCGGCACTTTGCCAACGGCTACGGCGACAACAACCCGCTGTGGTGCGACCCGGAGTACGGCAAGTCGACCCGCTGGGGCGGGCTGATCGGGCCGCCGAACTTCCTCTACACCATGGGCGAGGACGACGCCCCGGAGTTGAGCGCCGGGCAGAAGGCCATCATGAAGGGCGATCCGCTGGTCGGCCTGGGCTCCTACCAGGCGGAGATGAGCTTCGAATGGTGGCGTCCGCTCAGGCTCGGAGACCGCCTGAAGCAGCGCTCCGCCCTGGTCGGCGTGGGCGTGAACGATCACTCCTCGTTCGGCGGGCGCACGGTCACCGAGACCAAGGGCTTCATCTACCGCAACCAGGACGACGAGCTGACGGCGAT
>JAQGIJ010000607.1 GCA_028291285.1 Phenylobacterium sp.
CGCCGTCGGAGACGGCTTTGGCGCGGAGGCGGATTCCCTTAAAGCGTCGCCGGCCGCCTAACCCACGCGTTTCCGGTTGGGCGCGTTCCCAAAACGTGACCGACAAGCGCTATCCCTTCCGGCGAAAGATCGACTGGCGCATAGGCACGCTCGGGAGAAGCGGCCGTACGGATGCGTGACTCAGGCGGAGCCCTGGGCGAAAAAAAAGGGCGCAGCGGTGGCGGGAACCGCCGACCTGCCAGTTTGCCAGCGACTTGCTCATGAGCCGGGCGTTCTGGGCCGCTACTGACCAGAAGCGGCAAGGCGGCGTACGGCGGCCCGGATGGGTCGCGCCTCCGCCCATCGATGTGGTAGGCGAGCCCGTACTGTTCGGGGCGAGCGCGTTCAGAGGTCGAGGTCGTGAAGAGCGCCCTTTGTCCCGCATTGCTGATTTGCGGCTTGCCGGGCGCAGCTCTGGCCGCACCGCCGCCGGATCCGATCCGCGCCATGGTGGATACGGCGCTTGCCACTGACGACCCGGCCACGATCGCCAGCGTGGTCAGCGTGGCCAAGCGCACCGTCCCGGACAGCGCCGCGGAGATCGACGCCATGGCAGCGGACTACTACGCCCAGCTATCGGCGAGGAAGGCGGCCGAAGCACGCGAAGCCGAAGCGCGTGTGGCGGCGGCCGGGCCATTGTCGTTGTGGAAGGGCACCATTGAGCTCGGCGGCAGTCGATCCACCGGTAACAGCCGCGTCCTGGACGTCTACGGCGGCCTCGACCTGACCCGCGCCGGCATCAGCTGGAGCCACAAGCTCACCGCCCACGCGGAATACCAGCAGACGTCTGGCGCGCAATCCGCCGAGCGCGCCCTGGTCGCCTATCAGCCGCAGGTGAAGCTCGACGAGCCCTACTATGCCTACGGCCTTGGCCAATACGAGCACGACCGGTTTCTCGGCTATCGCAATCGCTACACCGCCGGCGTCGGGTTCGGCGTGTCGGCCGTGAAGCGGCCCGACCTGAAGATCGACTTTGACGCCGGCCCAGCCGCCCGACGCACCGACTTCTACGACATGCGCACGGAGAATCGCCTGGCGGCGCGGGGTTCGTTCCATCTGAATTGGCTGCCTTCGCCAAGGCTCACGTTCACGGAGGAAGCCGCGCTCTATTTGCAAAGAGGCGACACGACGGCCAAGTCGTCGACGGCGCTGGAGACACGTTTGTTCGGTCCGCTGAAGGCGCGCCTCTCTTACGAGGCGCAGTACGAGAGCGCCGCTCCCGAAAGGCAGGAAAATCTAGACACCACCTCGCGTGTCTCGCTGATCTATAGCTTTTAGGATCTCACCGTTGCTTGGCGCCCAATCTGCACGTGTCCGAGCAAACCGCGCTGTGCGTGGCTTTCATATTCATGACGCCCCCGGAATAAAAGTCGACGCGGGATTGATCAAAAAGTCGGTCGAGACTTGAAGGAGTTTACAAGGGCGTCGCTCCATCCTTGATTAGGGTCGAATCCCGCCCGACGAGTCTCTGCGCCGCGCTCAATAAGATGGACGAGTGCGCAACCGTCTGACGAGCCAATTCGCCGAACTTTACGATCCCTACCCCCAGGTCATCGAAGAGCTCGCCGCTTGTGCTCAGGGCTTCCTTCTTCCCGGCAAGCGTAGATAGATTTGCGAATGCCGTTGGTCTAGGCTTCGGCGAATGTTAGGACGCAAGCGTCGAATGCACCAAGGAGCTGACCTGTGGCGGATGATCCGGATCTGCGGAAGATCGTAGCTGAAGTCGCCGCGGCCTATTTCAGCAACAGTCACGTCACGCCGTCGGAAATACCGACGGTCGTCAATCAGATCGCCCAGAGCCTTTCCGCCGTCGGCGCGCCGGCGCCCGAAACGCCGGCGGAGGCGGCCGCGCCGCTCGATCTGACGCCGTCCCAGATCCGCAAGTCGATCACGCGCGACGCCCTGATCAGCTTCGAGGACAACCGGCCGTACAAGACGCTGCGGCGCCATCTGGCGGTCAGGGGACTGACTCCGGAGCAGTACCGGAGCAAATGGGGACTGGCCAAGGACTACCCGATGGTCGCGCCCGCCTATAGCGAAGCGCGCTCCCAGATGGCCCGGACGATCGGGCTCGGCAGCCGCGTGACGGCCAAGGCTCCGAACGTCGAGCCGGCGCCCGCCGCTAGCCCCGAGCCGCTGTCTGGCGCCGCTGAACCGAAGCCCGCAGCCGCCAAGGCCGAGGGAAACGTCCGTCGTGCGCTGGCCCGCAAGCGCGCCGGCGGCAAGGCCACGGCGGATGCCGGCGGTGGGAAGACGGCGCCCTCTGCGTCCGACGCAACCTCGCCGCGTGACGTCCGAGCGTCGCGGGCTCGTTCGCGCCGGTCGGCTGCAAGGTCGCGCAAGGGTCAGTAAGCGAGCGCAGCTCTGGTCCTACCGGACGGACGTTCGATGCGTCCGGGGCCGCGGAGCAGGCCGGCCGTGAACAGGGCGTGGGTCTCTCGTTAGACCTCCAACCGCCGTATGGGCCTGCGGCGCGCCACACGCCTGCGGCCGAGCCTGCATAGGTCTCCAGGCATGCGCCTTGCCCGACTGGACGCACGCCTGACGATGTACGCGGCGCATCGCGGACATGCCCGGCTCGAAGCGCGCAGACCGGGGCGCGCAGGTCTCTCGCATCGCGGTGGCGCAGCTCATCCGACGTCATCTTGAGGCAGGCGACCCCTCTCGTCGGCCCGGCGAGCCGCCAGCTCCCGGAACGCCGGCCCAGAGCTGGGCCCCCGCCGCGGCGGGGGAGCGGGAGGAAGGACTTCGGCGGGCGGCCCCGGTGAGCGGGTCGTCAACCGAAGGAGGGCGCCATGAGCGCCAGGTCCAAGCGGGATCGCCGTGGGCGGACGCGGCTCGAAGAGCTGCGAGCGCGCGCCCTCAGCACCGGCGTAGAAGCGCTGGACACCCGCGAGCTTCTCGCCCTCGCGCTCCGACGCAGCGCGGCCGGCGCAGGGGAGGCCTGGGCGTCGCGGCTGCTGTCCGAGTTCGGCTCGCTTCCGGAGGTGCTTGGCGCCTCAGCGGGCCGCCTGAGGCAGGTGACGCCGGCGGGGGTCGCGCTCGATGTCGGCCTGATTCACGAGCTGCACCGCCGGGCGCTCGAAACCCCTTTGCGCCACCGCGCGGTTCTCGGCGCCCGGCAGACGGTCGCCGACTACCTGCGGATCGTCCTTGCGGCCGAGCCGCGGCGGCAGACCCGGGCGCTCTTCCTCGACGCGCGCCAGCGGCTGATCCGCGACGAGGTGCTGGGCCGAGGCAGCGTCGCGCATGCGCCGCTCTATGCGCGCGAGGTGGTCCGCCGCGCGCTCGAGCTCGACGCAGCGGGCCTAATCCTGGTTGTGCACGAGGCGATGAATTTTTCTAATGAGCGGAAATCACGGCAGAAACTATAGGATCACTCCCCGAATGGGGGCTGCACTTGGGGACGGCATCGAGGCGCCGTGCGCCGCGATACCGCCCCCAGTGATTCGGTCCCGGTCCATCACCGTGACTGGCGGCACTCGACCCTATTGCGCCGATCCCAGGCTTCTAGCTCGCTGAGTGGATAGAGCACGCCTTTGCCGACCTTCACATATGACGGACCGATGCGGAGGCATCGCCAGTTGCGCAGAGTTCCGGGCGAGATCTCCCCCCGGTAACGTTTTGTGACTTCATCTGGGGTCAGATAGGTGGGTTCGGACATGCCTGCCTCGCGCCTGCTTGGGATGTGGCTTGGACGGGCAGTCGAGCCCGGATGCGCTGGTCTCGGTCCCGTCCGAGCCGATTGAGATTGTGTCCGTCCCACTGGCAGCGGAATGCGTAGACCTACGCATCCCGCAGCCGAGATGCCGGCAAGCGGTGCTGTCAGTCCAACGGCAACTCGTCTCCAGTTTGGCGCAGTGAGGGCAGGAGGCTCAACGCTCAGGCTGCGAGGGATCGCCACGCCGCCAGGGCGGCGGAGCGTCGGGCTTGTAGTCGGCTCGGCTAATAAGGTGGCGGTCCTGGTTGAAAT
>JAQGIJ010000626.1 GCA_028291285.1 Phenylobacterium sp.
CCCACCTCGGGGATCCGCCCCTCCCGCAGGTAGTCCGGAACCGGCCGGCTGTCGCGGTTCAGGATGTCCTCGTAGGTGTCCCCCGGATGCCGGTCCGCGCGCTCCACAGAGCCCGATCCGTCCATGCGAAACTCCCTAATCCGGCCCTGCAGCCTCGTTGGGCTGCGGCCTGAAATTTTATCTACAATAGCAACTTTGCGGCCGAACCCGAATTGCTATTCGGCCGCCATGGCCTGACCGATCTCGGCCAGCCGCGGGTCGTTGGGATAGAGCCACTCCGGGCCGATCGCCTGCGCCACGCGCAGTTCCGGCGGAATCTTGTCGGCCCCGATCATCCGGTCGGCGGACTGGTTCCAGTGATAGATGCGCGCCTCCTGGTAGCTCAGCGGAACGCCCCGGAAGCCGTAGGACTCCATCGACTTCTGGATCCAGGCCCCGAACTCGGTGTCCTCCAGCAGCACCTGGCAGAGGCTCTCCCCGCGATTGACGGTCCAGTTGTCAGGCCCCTCCCCCTCGCCCCAGTCCGGGGCCACCGTCCAGGTCTCCAGCCGCGACTTGTTGATGCCGTTGGGCCAGAACAGCAGCGGCGGGATCGCATAGGGGCTGAGCGGCGAGACCCAGTTGGGGAAGACCCCGTAGGACTGGGTGCAGGTCCGGGCGATCTCGCCGACCGTCTCGATCTCCTTGCGCTGCTCGGCCGCGTAGGCGGCGGCGGCCATGGTGCTCGGCATGGCGGCGTTGGTGAAGCGCGGCGCGACCATGCGGCCATGGCCATTCGGGTAGAGGGTGTTGACGTTGCGCCGGTCGTCGAGGATCGCGCCCACCGTGGCAGGGTGGATATTCTTGACGTGATAGACCTCGGTGTTCGCCTCCATGGCGACCTTCCAGTTGCAGTCGAGGTCGAAGATGTGGCGGGCGGAGAGCCGGCACTTGTCGAACTGGAACTCGCGCCATTCCTCGGCGATCGGCCCCAGCCATTCCAGCAGCGTCGGCGCCTCGTCGTCGAAGTTGACGAACACGAACTTGCCGAACAGCTCGCAGCGAACCTTGATCAGCGAGCGGCAGCTGAAGTCGAGGTCGCGGAAATCTTCCGGGTCGCGGACGGAGAGCAGGCGGCCTTCGTGGTCGTAGCTCCAGCCGTGGTACTTGCAGGTGAGGACATTGCGCTTGCCGGCGGGCTCGGTGACGATCGGCGCGCCCCGGTGCCTGCAGGTGTTATAGAAGGCGTTCACCCCGCCTTCCCGCGTGCGCACGAGAAGCACCGGCTGGCCGATGTTCTCCCACAGGCGGAAGGAGCCTGCCTCCGGCAGCTCGTCCAGATGGCTCGCCAGCAGCCAGGACTTCCGCCAGATGTGCTGCTGCTCCAGCTCGAAGAACCGGGGATCGGTGTACCGCCCGGCCGGGATGTCGGGCAGGTGCGGGAAGGCGGCCGGCGGGCTGGTGCGCTGCGCCTCATATTCCATGAGGTCGCGCAGCTTCTGGATTTCCTGAGGGCGCATGGCGCCACCTCCCGGTTGGTGCGTCTGGCGCGCACTGGGGGTAACTTATCCTCGTCGAGCCATGTCCAGTAGCTGCCGCAACTGACAGGGGTCCGCCGCGTCGGGCCGGTCGGCTCCTGGCATTGCGGCGGTTCGATTTGTGACGCAGGTTATAGTCTTCAGCGACGCCGGAGCACGGACTGCAGGTGTCCAGCGCCACGCCAACGCCCGAGGTCAAGCAGCGCCTCGGTGACCTGATCGAGCAGATCCGGCGGACCGATGGCCTGCGGCCGGCGGCCGCCGTCCTGCGCGAGTCCGCCCGGACCGTGGGCATGAGCCATGTGGCGGTGGTGGTCGACGCCTCGCACCCCAATGCGCCGGTCGATGAACAGGGCGAGAGCCTGGTCGAGCTGCTCGGCTGGTCGCGCGAGTTCATCGACGACTGGCTCGCCCGCAACTACTCCGCCCGCTCGGCCGGCATGATGCAGGCGCGGGTGAAGCACCTGCCGTTCGCCTGGTCTCCGGCCGACCTGCTGAGCGACCGCGGCGCCGCCCCGCATTCGGCGGCCGCGCTCATGCGGCTCGGGATCTCCGCCTGCGTGGTGGCCCCGATCCGCCTGCCCCGCGGCCGTTTCGGCGTGGTCACCTGGATGGGTCCGGGGGACGCCGCCGCCGCCGCGGCCCTGGCGGACGCCTTCGGCCCCGAGTTCCTGCTGCTGGCCCACTACTACCTGGAGCATGCGCGCGAGCGCCTCGACCCGCCGCCGGTGATCGAGGACATGGCGCGGCTTTCCCCGCGCGAGCTGCAATGCCTGACCCTGGTGGCCCAGGGCTGTTCGGACAACGAGGCCGGCATGGCGGCGGAGCTCACCCCTCGCACCGTGCGCTTCCACCTGCAGAACGCCATCGCCAAGCTTGGGGCCCGCTCGCGCAGCCACGCGGTTGCGCTCGGAACGCAGCTGGGGATCCTCGGCCCGATCTTCTGAGGCGGCGGGCCGGCTGCGCAGAACGGCCGCTTCATTTTTACACTGCGCATGCTATTTCTCCGCGCCGAAGTCTGGTTTATCCCTGGGGACGGGCGCAAGACCCTGGCGCGGCCGAAGCCTGCACGGCTCGGGCGAACGCCAAAGATCGACCACGTGAGGAGGAAGCGCGCGATGAGCCTACGCCCCGCCCTGATCGCCCAACTCGGCGAGGTCATGCAGATGGCCTTCGTCGTGCGCGACTTCGACGCCGCGCTGGACTTCTGGACCCGCACCATGGGCGTCGGCCCCTTCTTCGTGAACGAGAAGGTCATGCTCGACGACGTGCGCTACCGCGGCGCGCCGACCGACATCGATTTCCGCATGGCCATCGGCTACTGGGGCGAGGGGCAGGTGGAGCTCATCCACCAGCGCAACGACGCGCCGTCGATCTACAAGGAGTGGCTGGACGCCGGGCGCGACGGGCTGCACCACGTCTGCCTGCTGGTGGACGACATGGAGGCGACGCGCCGCGTCTGCCGCGACGCCGGCGCCGAGGTCATCCAGGAAGGTCGCCTGCCCGGCGGCGAAGTCATCTACGTGGACACCGGCGGCGGCCCGGGCACGATCGTCGAGCTGCTGAAGCTTCCGCAGGCCGGACACGAGCGCTTCGCGGCCATGCGCGAGGCGGCGCGCAACTGGGACGGGTCCGACCCGATCCGCGGGCGGTGAGTGCGATGCCCAGCGAAGCCGCCGCAGACCAGCGCATCGACTGCGTGCTGATCGCCGCGGGCAAGTACCACGACATCGACTTCGCGCGCCTGGAGCTGCTCAAGCTGTTGGGGGAGGACGAGCGCGTGCGGGTGCGGGTCTTCGAGGACTATTCGAACCTGGAGGCGATCCGCGCCGCCCGGTTCCTCGTCAGCTACACCTGCGACGTCGTCCCCAGCGTCGATGAGCAGGAGGCGCTGCGCGACTGGGTCCGCGCGGGCGGGCGCTGGTACGCGCTGCACGGCACCAATTCGATCCTCAGGTTCCTGGACTCCGGCAAGGTCGACGCGCCGGACTGGGCGCCCCTCTTCATGGAGACGCTGGGCTCGCGGTTCCTGTCGCACCCGCCGATCGCCCCCTACCCCGTGCGGGTCACCGCGCCCGGGCACCCGCTGGTGGCCGGCGTCGAGCCCTTCGAGGCCAACGACGAGCTCTACCTGTCGGATTACCAGCCCGGCCTGGAGGTCCTGCTCGCGGCCGACTTCGGCGGCCAGACGCCGGGCTTCACCCACGCGGACTGGCCGCAGGCCGAGCACCCCGTCTGCTACATCCGCCCGCTCGGGCGCGGCGCCGTGCTCTACCTGACCCTCGGCCATTGCCGAGGCCACTTCGACATGCAGCCGCGGGTTGCCTACTGGCCCACGGTGGATCGCGGCTCGTGGGAGCTGCCGGTCTTCTACGATCTGCTCCGCAGGGGCCTGGCCTGGGCCAAGGCGCCGCAAGAGGCGGCGGGCGAAACGCACAACTGAGGCAAGGGAGAGGCGTCATGGATTTGGGACTGGCCGGGAAGAAGATCATCGTCAACGGCGCGGCGCGGGGCATCGGCCGGCGCATCGTCGAGCTCGCGGTCGCGGAGGGCGCGGATGTCGCCTTCTTCTCGCGCCACGAGGACCTGGTGAAGGAGGTCACCGCCGGGATCAGCGGCAAGGGGCCGAAGGTCATCGGCGAGACCTTGGACATGAATGACCTTCACGCCTACACGGCCTGGCTGAAGAGCGCCGCCGAGCGCTTGGGTGGCTGCGACGTCTTCGTGCACACCGCCAGCGCCTCCGGGGCGGGAGCGACCACCGACTGGGACGCGAGCTTCAAGCTGGACGTTCTGGGCGCGGTGCGCGCCTGCGAGACGCTGGAGCCCTTCCTGGAAGCCTCGGGCGCCGGGTCGGTGATCATGATGTCCAGCACCGCAGCGGTGGAGACCTTCATCCGCCCGCAGGCCTTCAACGCCATGAAGGCGGCCCTGATCACCTACGCCTCGCAGCTGTCGCAGGCCTGGGGGCCGAAGAAGATCCGGGTCAACACCGTCACCCCCGGTCCCGTGGAGTTCGCCGGCGGCAACTGGGACAAGATCAAAGCCAACATGCGCCCCTTCTATGATGGCCAGGTCGCGACGATCCCGCTCGGCCGGCTTGGCCAGCCGGACGACATCGCGCCCATGGTGCTTTTCCTGGCCAGCCCGAAGGCGGGCTACGTCACCGGGACCAACGTCGTGATCGACGGCGGCTACACCAAGCGCGTGCAGTTCTAGGCGCCCCGCGGATGAGGCTCTTCACCTCCATTCTTCCGCTTCCCTTCGGCCCGAACCCGCGCGTCGTGCGGATGGTGCTGGCGGAGAAGGGCCTGAAGCTCGACCTGGTCGACGTGGACATCCGCAAGGGCGAGAACCGGCAGGCGCCCTTCCTGTCGGTCAATCCGGCGGGCGAGGTGCCGGCGCTGGAGCTCGACGACGGGCGCATCCTCGCCGAAAGCGTGGCCATCGCCGAGTACCTCGAAGAGCTTCATCCCACCCCGACCTTGATCGGGACCACGCCGGAGGAGCGCGCGTTCACCCGCATGTGGTCCAGGCGCGTGGACACCCGGGTCGCCCAGCCGCTCACCGCGGGGTTCCGCGGGGCGGAGGGTCTGGGGATGTTCAAGGACCGCGTGCGTTGCCTTCCCCAGGCCGCCGACGACCTCAAGGCCACCGTCCGCGACGGCGTCGCCTGGTTCGACGCGCAGCTGGGCGAGCGGCCGTTCCTCTGCGGCCCGGAGATCAGGCTGCCCGACATCCTGCTCTACTGCTTCCTCGACTTCGGCGCCGGTGTCGGCCAGCCGCTGCCGCAGGGCCATGCCCGGATGTCCGCCTGGATGGAGCGCATGGCGGCGCGGCCGAGCGCGCAGGCGGTGGACCAACCCGCCCCGGCCTTCGCCGAGGCCTGAGCCCTTATGCGGCGACGCCGCAGATGAAAGGAAACCGGCATGTCACGTCTGCAAGGCAAGGCAGCGATCGTCCTCGGCGCCGCCGGGCGCGACAACATGGGCCAGCACATCGCCGAGCGGTTCCTGCAGGAGGGCGCCCAGGTGGTGGTGGCGGGGCGCCACGCTGACGAGCTGAAGCGGTTCGCCGAGGCGATCGGCGGCCATTGGACCACCTGCGACATCACCAAGAAGGCCGAGGTGGTCGCGCTGGCCCAGTTCGCCAGGGACAAGATGGGCCACGTCGACGTCGGCGTGAACGCCACCGGCTGGGGCTATCTCGCCCCCTTCCTGGACAGCAAGGAAGAGGACATCGACCGGATCATGGACCTGCAGTTCAAGGGTCCGTTCTTCTTCTTCCAGGCGCTGGTCGAGGCGATGGACCGCGGCGGCTCGATCATCCAGATCAGCTCGGCCACCGCCACCATCATGCTCAACAACCACGCCGCCTACATGGGCACCAAGGCGGGCACGGACCACGTCGTGCGCTGCGTCGCCAACGAGTTCGGCCAGCGCGGCATCCGCGCCAACTCGATCTCGCCGGGCGTCACCGACAGCCCCATGACCAACCTCGCGGCCCGCCCCTGGGCCGAGAAGGTGTTCGCGGACTGTTATCCGCTGGGCCGGGTCGGGACCTCGGACGACATCGCGGCCGCCGCGGTCTTCCTGGCCAGCGACGAATGCTTCATGACCGGCCAGAACCTGCAGGTGAACGGCGGGCTGACGCTTCGCCGCAACCCGTGGGCGCACGAGATGGCCGCGGCGGCGCAGGCGGCGCAGGCCCAGGCGGCTCCCCAGCCCCAGCCCGGCTAGAGGCGCGCGTGGCGCGAACCCTCTCGCTGCACCATCTCACGGCGCTCGACGCCGATCCGGCGCAGTTCGTGGAGATCGCCGCACGGCTGGACTGCCGGACCGTGGCCCTGTTCACCCATGGCCGGGCGGACCGCTTTCCGCTGCTCACCGCCGAGAACGAGGGGGCTGTGGGCAGCCGGCTGCGCGATCTCGGCGTCGCGCTGCACAATGTGGAGTACGCGGCGATCACCCCCGAGATGGCGTGGGAGGGGCTGGCCGACGCCTTGGCCCGGAGCGCGCGGCTCGGCGCGCGGCGCATGACGGTCCACTGTCACGATCCCGAGGAAGCCCGCGCCGTGCAGAGCTTCGGGCGGCTCTGTGAGCTGGCGGCCGGCCAGGACATGTCCGTCGGCCTGGAATGGACGGCCGTGAACGCCGTGATCAACTCGCTGGCGACGGCCGAGCGGTTCATCGCCCAGGCGGGGCAGCCGAACGGGGACCTGGTCGCGGACCTGCTGCATCTGACGCGAAGCGGCGGGACGCCGGGCGACCTCGCCCGCCTGCCGCCAGGCCGCATCGGCTACGCCCAGATCTCGGATGGGCCGCTGCGGCGTGATCTGGCCGAGTACGCCGAGCTGGAGCTGATCCGCGAGCGCCTGCCCCCGGGCGACGGCGAACTGCCGGTGGCTGACTTCATCGCCGCCCTGCCCGCCGAGATCGTCGTCGACGTCGAGGCTCCGCAGGCCACGGCGTGGACGGCCGGCGCCAGCGCCCTCGAGCGCGCCGGCCGCGCGGTGACGGCCGCGAGGCGGTTTCTCCCTTAGGTCCCGCGTCCGGCGAAAGCCCTTGCGCGGCGGCCGGGCGCGTCGCAATCTGACGAAAAGCAGCACACACAGTAAAAATTGGCGCGCAGACGCCGGCTAGGGAGCGGACGAATGGCGAAGGTGGCGGTCTTCGGGGCGAGCGGCCGGCAGGGGCTGGCGCAGGTGCGCCAGCTGCGCGCGGCGGGCTACGACGTGCGGGC
The DNA here is from genome assembly GCA_028291285.1 of Phenylobacterium sp. The sequence continues at coordinate 7,260 of JAQGIJ010000626.1, forward strand.
GATCTCGCGCTCGAAGGACCCTTTCTACGGCGAGGATTTCGGCGAGGTCGAGATCATGCCGGCGGACCTGACGAACGAGG
>JAQGIJ010000220.1 GCA_028291285.1 Phenylobacterium sp.
CGCCTCCGCAGCCCAGGTCAAGCGCCCGCGCGGGCCGCACCCGCGCTGCGATCTGATCCAGCTGGTCGAGGTCAGCCCCTGCGGCGTGCACCGCGCTCTGCACATAGGCCGTGGCCTGTGGCCCGAACTGCGCGTCGACATGCGCCTCGTGGTTCTGAGCGTTGGGGCGGACGGAGGTCTGGGTCATCGCGGGGCTCCTGCTGGCGGGCACTCTGCGCCGCACTGAGCCTGGTACAAGAGGTGTGGTTATCCTGGTATAAGCGGCGCCAGCATGACCCTCGAACACCCGCGAAACCTTCTCGGCGCCTTCCTGAGGACCCACCGCGAGCGGCTGCAGCCGCAGGCCGCCGGCCTGTCGGCCGGCGCGCGGCGGCGCACGCCCGGACTCCGGCGCGAGGAGGCCGCGCAGATCGCCGGCGTCAGCACCACCTGGTACACCTGGCTCGAGCAGGGCCGGGAGGTCTCGGCCTCGTCCCAGGCGCTGGCGCGGGTGGCCGAGGCGCTGCAGCTCAGCCGCCCGGAGCGCGCCTATCTGTTCGAGCTCGCCGGCCGGCGCGATCCCGCCGCGCCGGAGCCGGCCGCCGCGTCCGACGCCCCGGGCGGGCTGGCCGAAGCGGTGGCGCGCTTCGACGGGCCGGCTTACGCCCTGGACCGGGCCTGGAACGCGGTGGGCTGGAACGCCGCCGCCGCGCGGCTGTTCGAAGGCTGGCTGGGCGGGTCGGAGACCAACCTCCTGCGCTACATCTTCCGCGACCCGGCCGCGCGCGAGCTGATTGTCGGCTGGGAGGACCGCGCGCGGCGCGTTCTGGCGGAGTTCCGCGCCGACTTCAGCCGCAGCCTCAACGACCCGCAGATGCGCGCGCTGGTTGACGGGCTCGGCGCCGAGGACGCCCGCTTCGCGCTCTGGTGGGAGGAGCAGGCGGTGCTGGGGCGGGAGGGCGGGCTTCGCCGCTTCCGCCACGCGAAGGACGGGCCGCTCGCCTTCGAACAATTCACCTTCCACCCGGCCGGGCGGCCGGACTGCAAGCTGGTGCTGCTGACGCCGCGCGGCTGAGCGGTTCGGGCGAGGCTCAGGATCGAGGAGGACACGATGAGCCAGAGCGGATCCCGGCCGAAGACTGTGCGCGCGGCCTTGGCCGGCGTGATCCTGGTGCTCGCCGGATCGCTGGCGCTCCTGGCCCTCGTCTACATCGGCAACAGCAGCTCGAGCTTCGCCGAGCGGGCGCTGATCGATGTCGGGCTGGCCGGCTCCGTGCTGATCTCGGCGCTGGCCCAGGTGGCGGTGATTGTCGGCGTCTGGCTGCTCTGGCGTGCGGTCCACCGGCCCCGCCCCTGAACCTTAGGCTGCGGGTTCAGCCCAGCGCGCTCCGGGTGACCGCGGTGTCGCAGTACTCCCGCACCATGGCCACGCGCCCGTCGCGGATCACGAACAGCGACAGGTAAGTGTTCTGGTAGCGGCCGCCGTTCCGGAGCGGCGTATCGCCCGTGTACTCCACGGCCACTCGATCCCCCTCGGCCGTGACGGTCTTGATGGTCCGCGCGCCGGGACCGGCGAACAGCTCGCCGACCTTGGCGTAGCGGGCGATCATCTGCTCACGGTCAAACCGGCCCAGCGACTGCGCCCACCACACGAAGTCCTCGGTCACAATGGTGAGGTCGGCGAAGAGCTCCGGCCCGCGGCGGCCCATATCGTCCAGGAAGCGCACCGCGAGCTGCTTGTTGTCTTCCACGGACATGGCCGGCCTTCCGCGCTTTCCGGACATCGGATCAGGGCGCAAGGCAGGTGGCAAGCCCGGAGCGCGGCGCCGCTCAGCCGCGGGCGGCTCGGGGCTGTGCGTCGGAGGCGGCTTCACGGCGTGTGCTCAGCATCGCTTTCACCGCGGCCAGCGAGATCGGCTTGTTGGCATAGTCGTCGAAGCCGAGGGCGATGTAGTCGCGGCGGAGGCGGGTCGTGTCGCCGGTGACCGCGACCACCGGGGTGTCGCGATTGGGCCCGGCGGCGGCGCGCAGGCGCTCGACGGTCTGGATGCCGCTCATCTGCGGCATGTGGATGTCCATCAGCACTAGGTCGACGGGTTGGACGGCCAGGACCTCGAGGGCCTCGGCGCCGCTGGACGCCTCCTGGCAGCGCGACCCGAAATGCTCGACCATGCGGGCGAGCACCAGGCGGTTGACGGGCTCATCATCGACGATCAGCACCGTCAGGGCGATGGGTTCGCCGTCCGACATCAGAGATATTCCCCTTGCCGCACGGCTTCCTCGTATTCGCGCAGCGCCTTGAGCGCCGTGTCCATGCGGCGGCGGAAATCGGTGAGCAGTTCGTCGTAGTGGCCGTCGAGGCGGCCCACGTCGTCTTCGTCGTCGTTGGCCCGGGCCAGATCCAGGATCGCCATCGAAAAACCCTACGTCTTTCGGGGATCCTGCACGTGGAGCGTGAAATCGAGATTAACACTAAGCCGTAGCGCGCGCCTAAGCCGCGGCGGGCTCGGCCGAGACCTTGGGGCCCAGGGCGTCGGCCAGGAAGGTCTGGATGGCGGCCCCGTTCATCGCCTCGCTGAGCGGCATGGCCGCGCCGCCGGCGCGGGCCATCAGCTCGGCCATGGTCGCGCCGACGTCGTCGGTCTCCATCTCGTAGAGGGCGAGGTAGCGCTGCGGCCCGCCGGTCTGGCCCGCCGGCGGCTGGACGCGGAAGCGCTGGGCCGCCACGAAGCCCGGCACGCTCAGGACGTCGGGGATGTGGCGGCTGTCGTACCAGGTGTTGAACGCCGCCTCCTGGCCCGGCTGGGCTTCGGTGAACACCACAAACACGTGCTTGGCCATGGCCCGTCTCCTCCGCGCGATCTGCCGCCGCCTGCCGACGCCAGGGGACGGACTGGGCGCGGCCTTGTCAATCCGCCGGCGTTCGTTGACCTGCGCGCCAGGGCCGGTCAGGCTCGGCGCAAAGAAGTCGGGGAGGCGGCGTGATGGGCGAATTCGACGGTCGGGTGGTGCTGGTGACGGGCGCGGCGCGCGGCCTCGGCCGGGCGGTGGCCGACGCATTCGCCGAGCGCGGCGCGGCGCTGTTCCTGGTGGACGTGCTGGAGGACCGGCTTGCGGCGACCGTGGCGGACCTGCGGGCGACGGGCGCCCGGGTGGAGAGCCAGGCGGCCGACATCGCCGAGCGCGCCAACTGCTACGCGGTGGTCGATGCGGCGGTGGCGGCGTTCGGACGCCTCGACACCCTGTGCAACGCGGCGGGCATCGTCCGCTTCAACCACGTCCCGGATGTGCCCCAGGACGAATGGGAGCGGCTGCTGGCGGTGAATCTCAGCGCGCCCTTCTATCTCTCCCAGCGGGCCATCCCGCACCTGCTGGAGAGCCACGGCTCGATCGTCAACGTGGCCTCCCAGGCGGCGCAGATGGGGACCGCCTATATCGTCGCCTATTCGGCCACCAAGGCCGCGCTGGTGCAGATGACCCGCTCGATGGCCATGGAGTACGTCCACCAGCCGATCCGCATCAACGCGGTCGCGCCCGGCACCATGAATACGGAGATCGGCACGGGGGTGAGGCAGCCCAAGGACCTCGATATGACGCTCGTGCAGCGCTACTCGGGCCTGCGCCCGCCGTCTGAACCGCAGGACGTGGCCGAGCTCATCGTCTTCGTGGCCTCCGATCGCGCGCGGGCGATCCACGGCGCCTGCCTCACCGCCGACGGCGGCGTCACAGCCGGGTGATCGGCCTTTCGCCGGCCGTCTTTGGCGCACACATCGAAGCGGCTGCGGCGGCGTGGAAAGCAGACACGCACCGAAGCCCCGGCCCGCGTCGCCACTCCGAGAAGCGCAGGATCGCGACCAGGACCTGCGCTCGCGGTCCGGGGATAAGGACGGCCTAACGATCGTTCGCTGGAGTAGCGCCCAGCCCGCAGCACCATGCCTCCGATCCCGGCGACAAGCCGCCTCGCCGTCTACCAGCGCCGGTAGGGGTTCGGCGGGTCGTAGGGCTGGTAGGGATCCTGCGGATAGTAGGCGCCGCGCGGGTCGCCGTAGCCGCCGGCGCGAGCATAGGGGTAGGCGTCCTGCTGCGCCGCCTGCTCGGCGGCGCGCCGGCTCTCGGCGTCGGCGGCGGCCTGCAGCCGGCCGGCCTCGGCGGCGTTGCGCTGGGTCTCGGCCTCGGCGGCCTGTTTCTGCGCCCGGGCCGCGGCGAGCTGCTCGTCGGAGATGGCCTTGGCGCGGGCGTCCGACTCGGCGCGGGCCTGGGCGTCACGCTGGGTCGCCTGCTGGTCGCGGAAGCGCGCCGCCACCTGGCCGCCGCAGGTCCTGAGGTCGGCCAGCCCCTGCTCGGAGCCCGCCAGCGGGGCCTGGACCGGTTCGTCCGCCAGCCAGCCGACCTGCAGCACGCCGCCCTTGCGCAGCGCCGTGAGCGTCTCGCTGCTGAGCTGCATGGCCGCGCCCTTGCCGTCGGCCTGGCGCACCACGAGGTTGGCGTAGGGCTTGTGGTCGATTCGGATGGGCAGGAAGGCGCGCTCCGGCGCATCGGCCTTGGCGAAGATCAGGTTCACGCCCTCGCCGTTCGAGACCAGGGCGACAGGCACGGTGGCGCCCGAGGCGCCCGTGAGCTCGATTTCGGTGCGGCAGCTGTCGGTAGCAGGCGTGACGACCCAGGCGGGCGCCTCGGCGCGCACGGCGGCGGCCGCGCCCGAAGCGGTCAGGAGCGCAGCCGCTGCAGCGCCTGACAGGAAGAGTTTGATCACGACAGGATCCTCGACGCGTCCCTCGCCTGGGAAGCTACGCC
>JAQGIJ010000663.1 GCA_028291285.1 Phenylobacterium sp.
CCGAAATCTGCGGCTGCGCGCTGGGCACCATCAAGAGCCGGGTGAACCGCGCCCGCGCGCGCCTCCTGAAGATCATGGACGCCGAGGACGCCACCGACGTCATGGCGCTGGAGACCATGTCCGCGGCGGGGCGCGCCTAGACGCGCACCGCGGCCCCGCCCCCCAAGGCGCAAGGCCTATCGCATAGGCCGAAGGCCCCCTTCGTCTCGCGCTGGCGCGCCGATCCACCTCCCCCGCGTGCCGTGGAGGATCTGGGCGCAGGATGCTCCACCGCTTGCGGGGGAGCTGTCAGCGAAGCTGACTGAGGGGGCCGGCGGCACATGCCGCAGCCCTGACCGCGGGGCGGTGCGCCGCGAGGCCGATCCGGGAACTGCAACGAAAAAGGCCCGCGGGTTTCCCCGCGGGCCTCGATCGACGGATTTCCGCCGCGGGTCAGACGTTGCCGGGCAGCTTGCAGCCGCCGGCGAAGGCGCAGCCGGTGGCGCCGACCGCGGTGACCACCGGGGCGGTGTTGTACTCGATCATGTAGCCCTTGAAGCCGTCGGCGCAGGCCACCTCGAGCATGATGGTCCCCTTGGCCGTCTTGCCGACCGTGCGGGCGTTGGAGACGTTGCAGGACTTCTGGTTGAACTTGCGCAGGTCCTCGGTCAGCGCGGCGTAGCCGGTGTCCTTGGAGAGCGTGCACTTGTAGCCGGCGGCGAGCGCGTGGCCGCAGTCGAGCACCTGGCCCTTGCCGGTCGCCGGGAAGATGCCGATGCCGCCGCCGCCGCTCTTGCAGACCAGCTCCACGACCTCGTCATTGCCGCGCATCGGGAACAGCGCGTAGTGGTCGACGTCGCAGCTCGAGCCGGCGTTGTGCGCCAGCTTGGTGTAGAGCACCGCCTGCTCGGCGGTGGCCTGGCGGGCGTCGGTCAGGGTGCAGCCGCCGAGGATGCCCTGCGCCTGGGCGCAGCTATAGGCCTGGCCGAGGTGGCCGCCCGCGACCTTGTAGATGTAGCCCTTGCCGTCCTGGCAGGAGACTTCGAAAAAGTCCGAGCCGTCCTTGGCGGTGCCGACGAAGCGGCGGTCCTTGATCGCGCAGCCGTTCTTCGCCGCTGCGGCGTAACTGTCGACCACCGCCAGGCGCGTGGCCTTGTCGGAGAGCTCGCACTTCACGTTGCCGCCGGCGTCGTCGAAGTTCAGGCAGTTCTGGGCCTGCGCGGGCTTGCCCGGGTCGAGGGGCGAGCTGGCGATGACGATGTAGCCGGCGCCGCCCTGGCAGGCGACCTCGACGAAGGTGCTGTCCTTGGTCTGGCCGATGCCGCGGGCCTTCTCGGGTACGCACTGCACGCCCGACTTGGCGAGCAGCGGCGCGAGCTGGGCCTTGGGATCGGAGTTGCCGGGCAGCACGCAGGTGAGCGCGCCTTCCTTCACCGCCTGGCCGGGGGCCGGGGCCACCTCGACGCAGCTGAACACCGCCGGCGTGCCGCCGACCGGCGCCTGCAGGATGTAGCCCATGTTCTGGCCGCAGGCGATTTCGTAGTAGCTGGTCGCGGCCTTGGTCTTCGGGTCGTTGCTCTTGCCGACGAACCGGGCGTCGCTCACCTGGCAGGCCAGGCCCGCGGCCTGCGCCACCGCCGGCGCCTCCGCCATGCCCTGCTTGCGCTGCGCTTCCGAGACGGGCGCCGCCGCCTTGGGCGCGGAGATCACTGCAACGGGCGCCAGCACCGCCGCGAAGAGGGCCGCGGCCAGCCCCCAACCGATTGGCCTCATGTCGAACTTGCTCCTGGGTGTTTTCTTTTGAAGGCGAACATAAGCGCCGGGATGGTCGCAGGGTCAAGGTGAGGCGAGAAGCCGGCCGAACTGTGGCGCAAAACCAACACCTTAGCTCGACAGCTGAGCGCGCCGCAGCTCACACGCCGCGGACCATCAGCCGCGCCCCGGAGACGCCCACCACCTCGACCCGCGCGCCGGGCTCCAGGGGTTCGGCGCCGTCCAGCTCCGCCGCCCACTCCTTGCCGTCGACGAAGACCCGGCCGGAGCGTTCGCGGAAGGCGGCGACCACCCGGCCCTGGCGGCCGACCAGCCGGCCCACGTTGTCGTTGATGTCCGGGCCCGCGCGCCGGCGCGGAAAGTACCGCCGGGCGGTCGCGGTCGAGACGATGGTGAGCCCTGCGAAGATCAGCACGGCCGCCGGGTGCGAGAGCCGCACCAGCGCTTCCAGCACGGCCACCGCGCCGGCCGAAGCCGCCGGCCACAGCAGCCAGCCCGAGCCGGTGGCGAGCTCGAGCGCCAGCAGCGCCGCGGCGACCGCCGCCCAGCTCCAGGCCGCATGCAGCTGATAGAGCTCGGCCAGGGAGGCCATGCCTCAAGCCTCCGTGGGCGGCACGGCGGGGCCGCGGGGACCCCGGCCGCGGGGCGGAGGCGGCGCGGCGGGACCCGCCCCTGTCTGGCTGATCAGCTCGCAGATGCCGGCGATCGACACCAGCAGCGAGGCCATGTCGGCCGGCACGATCACCGTCTTCTGCTGCGGGCTCTCGGCGAGCTTGGCGAAGGCCTCGACGTACTTCTGCGCCACGAAGTATTTGATGGCGTTGACGTCGCCCTTGGCGATGGCCACGGAGACCAGCTCGGTGGCCTTGGCTTCCGCCTGGGCGGAGCGCTCGCGGGCCTCGGCGTCGCGGAAGGCGGCCTCGCGCCGGCCCTCGGCCTGCAGGATCGCCGACTGCTTGGAGCCCTCGGCGCGGGCGATGGCCGCCTGCTTCTCGCCGTCGGCCTCGGTGATCACCGCGCGCCGCTCGCGCTCGGCCTTCATCTGCCGGGCCATGGCGTTGGTGATGTCCGGTGGGGGTTGCAGGTCCTTGATCTCGATGCGGGTGACCTTGACGCCCCAGGGGCTGGTCGCCTCGTCGATGACGGTGAGCAGGCGCGAGTTGATGTGGTCGCGCTGGGAGAGCACCTCGTCGAGCTCCATCGAGCCCACCACGGTGCGCAGGTTGGTCATGGTCAGCTGGGCGATGGCGTAGTGCAGGTTGTCGACCCGGTAGGCGGCGGCCGCGGCGTCCATCACCTGGATGAAGACGATGGCGTCCACCTGGACGGTGACATTGTCCTTGGTGATCACCTCCTGGCGCTGCACGTCGAGCACCTGCTCCATCAGGTTCACCCGCCGGCCCACGGCCTCCACGAACGGGGTGAGGAAGCTGATGCCGGGGTTCAGCGTGCGGGTGTAGCGGCCGAAGCGCTCGACCGTGTACTCCCGCCCCTGCGGCACGATCTTGATCGCGCTCAGCGCCACTACGACGGCGAGGACGACGAAGATCAAGGCGACGGTGAAGCCCATGGGAACCCTCCAGCGGACACCCATAAGTTTACCGGCGCCCCGGAGCTCACGCCATGGAATCCGCGCAAGCGCCACGCTCCCGCCCAAGTCGCCGGTCTGCTAAGGGCCGATGATGCTGAAGCAGACGCTCGCGCTTGCGCTCGCCGCCCTCCTCTGCCTGGGCGCGGCTCCGAAGCCGGCCCCCCGGGCGCACAAGGCGCTGGCCGCGCCGGCCGCGTCCGCCGCGCCCCACGCCGGCCCCCTCGACGTGCGCGATCCCGCCAGCCTGGTGACCCTGCTGGCCAGCCTCAGCGCCAAGGCCGAGATCGCCCGGCGCGAGGGCGACGCGGTCTTCCTGACCGTCACCTCGTCCACCGAGATCTTCTCCGCCCA
>JAQGIJ010000029.1 GCA_028291285.1 Phenylobacterium sp.
CGACCAGCGGATCGTCACCCACCACCCGGGCTCCTTCCTGGGCGAGCTGGCGCAGCTCTCCGGCCGACCGGCGCTGGTGGACGCGGTCGCCGAGAGCGACGTCGACGCGGTGCTGATCTCGCCCGACCGGCTGCGCGCCCTTTTCGTCGAGGAGGCCGAGCTCGGCGAACGGATCATGCGCGCCCTGATCCTGCGGCGGGTCGGGCTGATCGAGCGTGGCGCGGGCGGGCCGGTGATCGTCGGCCGCCGCGAGGACCCGGACGTCCTCAGGCTGGCGGGCTTTCTGACCCGCAACGGCCACCCGCACCAGCTGCTGGACCCCGCCGAGGAGCCGGCCGCTGCCGCCCTGGTGGACAAGTTCCAGGTCGCCGCCGAGGAGCTGCCGATCGTGCTCTGCCCGCGCGGGCAGATGCTGCGCAATCCCAGCGAGGACCAGCTGGCCCGCTGCCTCGGCCTGGTCGCGGCGCTGGACGCGGAGCGGGTCTACGACGTCGCCGTGGTCGGCGCGGGCCCGGCCGGCCTGGCGACCGCGGTCTATGCGGCCACGGAGGGCCTGGCGGTCATCGTGCTCGACTGCCGCGCCTTCGGCGGCCAGGCGGGCGCTTCGAGCCGGATCGAGAACTACCTGGGCTTTCCCACCGGCATCAGCGGCATGGCCCTGATGGCCCGAGCCTACAACCAGGCGCAGAAGTTCGGGGTCGAGATGGCCATCCCTGACGAGGTCGTCGCCCTGGGCGCCGAGCCCGGCGGGCTGCAGCGCCTGACGCTCGCCAACGGCGAAAAGGTCCGCGCCCGGGCCGTGGTGCTGGCGAGCGGCGCCGCCTACCGCCGGCCGGCGGTCGCCAGGCTGGAGGAGTTCGAAGGCTCCTCCGTGCACTACTGGGCCTCGCCGCTGGAAGGCCGGCTCTGCGCCGCCCAGGAGGTGGCGATGGTCGGCGGCGGCAATTCCGCGGGCCAGGCGGCGGTCTACCTGGCGAGCCAGGCGGCCAAGGTCTGGATGCTGATCCGCGCGCCGGGGCTCGAGGCCAGCATGTCGCGCTATCTGATCGAGCGCATCGCCGCGGCGCCGAACATCGAGGTCGTCGCCCACGCCAGCGTGACCGAGCTGGAAGGCGAGGCCGGCGTGCTGCGGGCCCTGGCCTGGCGCGACGCGCGCTCCGGGGCCGTCGCGCGGATCCCGACGCGCCACCTCTTCCTGTTCATCGGCGCGGATCCGAACACCGACTGGCTGGCAGGCTCCGGCGTGCCGCTCGACCACAAGGGCTTCGTCCGCACCGGCGGGGGCGGCCAGGCTGGCGGGCTGGAGACCGAGGCGCCCGGCGTCTTCGCCATCGGCGACGTGCGGTCAGGCTCCATCAAGCGCGTGGCCGCCGCGGTGGGCGAGGGCGCCCAGGTGGTGGCCGCCCTGCACGCCTACCTGGCCGCAAATCCCGTGGCCGTCGCGCCGCGCCGGGAGGCCGCGCCGGCCGGCGCTTGACGGGCGCTTGACGGCCCGCGGGCCGGGCGCGAGCTTGCCCCCGGCCACGAGCGGAGGGCGCCCATGAACCCGTTTCCGGAAGACATCTTCACCGAACCGAGCGACGTCGATCCCGACACCCTGGCCAACCTGGGGCCGCTGCGCCGCCTGGCCGGCGTCTGGGAGGGCCGCAAGGGCGTCGACCTCAATCCCAAGGCCGAGGGGCCCGAGCGGCGGGATTTCATCGAGCGCATCGAACTGCAGCCGATCGACCCGCAGGCCAATGGTCCGCAGCTGTTCTACGGCCTGCGCTATCACACCCACATCCTGGCGACCGACGAGGACAGCACCTTCCACGACCAGATCGGCTACTGGCTGTGGGAGCCGGCCACCGGCCTGGTGCTGCAGAGCCTGACCATCCCGCGCGGCCTGGTGGCGCTCGCCTCCGGCCACGCCGCCGCCGACGCCCGCGTCCTGCGGGTCAGCGCCCGGCGCGGCGAGACCGAGTACGGCATCTGCTCGACGGCCTTCCTGGAGTACGCCTTCCGCACGGAGTCGTACGAGCTCGAGGTCGAGTTCCATGCCGACGGCAGCTGGTCCTACCTCTCCGACACCATGCTGGCGGTCCGCGGCCGCGCCGAGCCCTTCCGCCACCGCGACCGCAACACCCTGACCAAGGTCGCCGAGCCCGCCCGCAACCCGCTGGCCGTCATCCGCGCCGCGGCCCTGCCCGCCTGAGGGGCGGGCGGAGGCGGACCTTGAGCGGCTGCCGTGGAGGCGGTAGGGTCCTTGCGCCGGGCTGATGCGGGTCGCCCGGATTTAGACGGTCCCCCGTCCAAGAACCCGCTCTTGGGCCGTGCCTTGGCGCGGGCCTTGGAGCGCGTCCGTGGACACAGCGACGGCCGACCTCACCCCCACCGAGCGAGCGGTCCCATTTGCCGAGGCGGTGCGGGTCTGGGCGCGGATCGCGGTCCTCAGCTTCGGCGGGCCGGCCGGGCAGATCTCGGTCATGCACCGCATCCTGGTGGAAGAGAAGCGCTGGATCGGCGAGCGCAGGTTCCTGCATGCGCTCAACTACTGCATGCTGCTCCCGGGCCCTGAGGCTCAGCAGCTCGCCATCTACATCGGCTGGCTGATGCACCGGACCCGCGGCGGCCTGGTCGCCGGGGCGCTGTTCGTCCTGCCGGGCTTCCTCTCGATCATGGCGTTGAGCGTGCTCTACGCCCGCTTCGGTCATGTGGGCCCGGTCACGGCGCTGTTCTTCGGCCTGAAGGCGGCCGTCCTCGTCGTGGTGGTCCAGGCGGTGCTGCGGGTGGGTCGCCGCTCGCTGAAAAACCCGCTGATGATCATCCTGGCGGCCAGCGCGTTCGGCGCGCTGTTCGTCTTCAAGGTGTCCTTCCCACTGGTCATCCTGGCGGCCGGCCTGATCGGGTTCCTCGGCGGCCGCGCCGGCGTGCCCGCCTTCCTGGCCGGCGGCGGCCACGGGGCGCCGTCGCCGAACGACGTCGCCGACGCCGACACCGTGCTCGGCGAGGAGACGCCGGAGCACGCCCGCTATGACCTGCGCCGGTCGCTGTCGATCAGCGCGGTGCTGCTGGCGCTGTGGTGGGCCCCGGTCCTCGCCTGCGGCCTGTTCCTGGGCTGGGGCAGCGTCTTCGCCCAGATCGGCCTGTTTTTCAGCAAGATGGCCGTCGTCACCTTCGGCGGGGCCTATGCGGTGCTGGCCTATGTGGCGCAGGAGGCCGTGCAGACCTACGGCTGGCTTCGCCCCGGCGAGATGCTGGACGGCCTGGGCATGGCCGAGACCACGCCCGGCCCGCTGATCATCGTCACCCAGTTCGTCGGCTTCATGGGCGCTTTCCGCAACGCCCATGGCCTGAGCCCACTCCTGGCCGGCGTCCTGGGCGGCATGCTCACGACCTGGGTGACGTTCACCCCGTGCTTCCTCTGGATCTTCCTGGGCGCGCCGTTCGTGGAAGCCCTGCGTGGGGCCAGGGCGCTGAACGCGGCGCTCGCCGCCATCGGCGCGGCGGTGGTGGGCGTGATCCTGAACCTCGCGATCTGGTTCGCGCTGCACGTCCTCTTCCGGCAGATGCTGGAGGTCCGCCGGCTGGGACTCTCCTTGGAATTGCCCGTGCTCTCCTCGCTGAACGTGGCGAGCGGGGTGCTGACACTGATCGCTGCGGTCGCCGCCTTCCGCTTCAAGGTGGGGATGATCCCCCTGCTGGCCGCCTGCTCGGCCGCCGGCGTCATCTATTACCTGCTGACCGGCGCGGCTCCGGCGGCGCACTGACCCGGAAGGAGAACGGTGAGATGACGATGCGCGCGATATTGACGGGCTTGGCCGCCGCGGCGGCCCTGGCTTTGCCGGCCCATGCGGCGAGCGACTGGACGGCGGTCGGCAAGGCCCTCGGCAAGACGGGCGCCCTCCAGGCCGGCGGCGTCTACCGCGTGGGCCTGCCGCGCTCGGACCTGAAGGTGACGCTCGACGGGGTGGCGATCAAGCCGGCGCTGGCGCTCGGTTCCTGGGTCGCCTTCCGCGACATGGGAGACCAGGCCATGGTGATGGGCGACCTGGTGCTCACCCAAGCCGAGGTCAACCCGGTGATGTCGGTGCTGGAAGAGAACGGCATTCAGATCACCGCCCTGCATAACCACCTGCTCCGCTCCAGCCCGGCCACCATGTACATGCACGTCGACGGCCACGGTGACGCGGTGAAGCTGGCCGCGGCCCTGCACCTGGCGCTCGCCAGGAGCCTGACCCCGTTCGGCGATTCGCCCCCTGCCGCGCCCGCCGCGCCGCTTGCGCTCGAAACGGCGAAGCTCGACCAGACCATCGGGGCGAAGGGGACTGTGAACGGCGGCGTCTATCAGTTCAGCATCCCGCGCGCGGACGCGCCGAAGTCCGACGGGATGCCGATCCCCCCGGCGATGGGCTCGGCGATCGCGATCAACTTCCAGCCCACCGGCGCCGGCAAGGCGGCGATCACCGGCGACTTCGTGCTCACGGCCGACGAAGTGAACCCGGTGATCCGGGCGCTGCGCGGGAACGGGATCGAGGTCACGGCCATCCACAACCACATGCTCGACGACGAACCGCGGCTCTTCTTCATGCATTTCTGGGCCAACGCCGACGCTCTGAAGCTCGCAGGAGGGCTGCGCGCGGCGCTCGACCATGTGAAGGTCGCCGGCCGATGACCGAGGCCGCGCCGGACGGCTCCGTCGCCGGCGCCGTATGATCCCATGACCTAGAGGCGCAGGGCGACCAACAGGATCACGAACAGCCCGTAGAACAGGCCCATGCTGGCGAGGAGCGCGCGCGAGATCACGCCACGCCGGAAGGCGACGAACATCACCGCCACCGCGAGCGCCGTGATCCCGCCCGCCAGGATCAACGAGCGGTCCAGCAGCCAAGGCGTCCAGAAGATCCCGAAGGCGGTGGGCACCGTCGCCTGGATCATCATGGCCCCGCTGATGTTGGCGAGCGCCAGCCGGTGCTTGCCCTGACGCACCCAGATGATGGCGTTCATGGTCTCCGGCAGTTCGGTGGCGATGGGGCTGAGCAGCAGCGCCAGGAGCTGAGGCTTCAGGCCCAGCGCCGGGCCGAGCGTGTCGAGCTGGCTGACGAAGACGCGGGAGGCGCCGAAGATCACCAGGAGGGCCGCCGAAGTCTGCAACAGGCTCAGGCCCAGCGGCGCCTCGGGCCGCTTCCTGGCGATGATCAGGGGTTCCAGCGCCTCCTCGACTTCGCCGCTCTCGTCGCGGCGCATCTCTTGCCAGAAGTAGAGCGCGTACGCCGCGAGGAAGAGGATGCCCAGCCACGGCTTGAAGGCGAAGGCGACGAGGCCCACCGCCAGTTTCACGGCGAAGATCGTCAGGAACCAGCCCTGGTCACGGCTCAGGCGGGTGAAGTCCCGACGCACGTCCGCCGTCCGCTTCAGCGGCTGTCGGGAGAGCAGCAGCGTCGCACCCACCGTCGCATAGGCGATGGTGGCGAGCACCAGCGGCCCGCCGAGGGCGGCGCCCACGCCCAGCTCCCGCTGAGCATCGCCCTTGCCCAGGGCCACGGCCACGAAGGTGACCACGCTCTCGGGGAGCGCGGTGCCGAAGGCCGCCAGGATGGTGCCGGTGGCGGTGCTGCCGACGGAGAGCTTGCGGCCAACCCATTCCACGCCGTTCACGAAGAACTCGCAGGCGAAATAGATGACCACGGCCGAGCCGAGCAGCAGCAGCAGGTTCAGGAGAAGCGGATTCATCAGGCGGTCCCAGGGTCAGGCAGAGCGCACCAAGGGTCGGGCTCCGCCGCCTGACGTTGGGCGAAGTCGACCCCTGGTCTCGCCATGCCCGGTGGGCCGCTCGCGCCATGCCGGCGAACCGGCAAGCCTGTTGACGCGAGCCCCGCTGAAGTCCGCGGGCGGCTACTCCCCAAGAGGAGCCGGACACCTAGGGATCGCCGGCTGCGCTGGCAAGCCGAAAGATGCGCTCGCCCGCCGACGCAGGCGGCGCGTCAGGGCTGGGCGGCGGTGATCGTCCCGCTGGCCGTCTCGGGGTGCAGCTCGCCCATGAAGCCGTAGCGCCCCGGCTCGAGCGGCCCGATCTCGAAGCTCGCCTTCCCGTGCGGGGTCACGTCCTGTTCGACGTGCAGGTCCTCGCTGTCGAACTCCTCGCTGGCGGCATCCTCGTTGCGCAGCTCGATGCGGATGCGCTGGCCCGCGGGGACGGTCAGCTGGTCCGGACTGAACCGGTGGTCCTTGAGCACCAGCGTGAAAGCGCGGGGCGGCTCGGCGTGGGCCGCGCCCGTCAGCAGGGCTCCGGCGGCGAAGGCGGCGATCAG
>JAQGIJ010000051.1 GCA_028291285.1 Phenylobacterium sp.
GTCGATCAGGAAGCGTCCTGCGGGACCTGGCGGCGAGTCCGAGCGGTAGATGGCCTGCAGGGGGTAATCGCCACCTGGCGCGTCGGGCATGTCGAGCCGAACGAGGCGGCCCGCCTGAAGGTCCTCCTGGACCATCGGGACGGGCATGAAGCCCCAGCCCACGCCCTTCTGCAGCAGCATGTGCTTGGCGCCCAGGTCGGCGAGCCGCCATGTCCGGCGTCCGATCACGCCGATGTCTTGGCCTGCTGTCAGCGTCGAGCGATCGGCGAGGACGAGCTGCACATGATCCCGCCCCGCGCCCGGCCGCTGCTTGCCGCCCTGCGCAAGCGGATGATAGGGCGCGGCGACCGGCGTCATGGGGACCGAGCCGATCGCCACGCGCTCGATCCCGTCGCTGACGCGATCCAGCGGACCGCTGACGCCGAGGCCGGCGGTGCGGTTCAGGATCATCTCCGTGACCGCGCCCAGCCCCTCCATATAGAGGCGCAGTGTCACCGTGGGGAACGCCTGCTGCAAAACCTGCAAGGCGTCCGCCACCCGGGCGGCGGGCAGCATGACGTCGAGGACAAGGAGCACCTCAGGCTCGAGCCCCTCCAGCAGCCCCTTGGCCTTGGCGCGCAGGCCACTCATCGAGGCGGCCACCCCCCGCGCCTCCGCCAGCATCGCGCGCCCGGCGTCGGTGAGCTCCGGCTTCTTCGTCGCCTTGCGGTCGAAAAGGGCTAGCCCGAGCTGCGTCTCGAGGTTGCCGATGGTGTAGCTGATCACCGAATTGGCGCGGTTGAGCTTGCGGGCCGCGCCGCCGAAGCTGCCGGCCTCGACCACCGCGATGAGCACGTTGAGCTGATCCAGGGTGGGGGCGCCTGGGTTGGACATGGACATCTCCATCGAGCGGCGCGCAGGCGACCTTTCGCGAGCGACGCGCGGGCAGGAACGAGCTGCAGGGCTGGCTGAGAGGACGCTCTCTTCGATTTGATAGAACAGTCCGTGCGATCTTATCCCGATATTGCGAGCACGTGGGGCCGGCTATTCCTGAGCGGGCATAAGGGAACCTGCCATGCTGTTGGCCGACCTGTTGCGGGACAAGGATGGTGGCGTCGTCAGCGCCTCGCCCGCGGCGCGGATCTCTGAGACGATCGGCCTTATGAACCGCCATCGGGTGGGCTCCGTCGTGATCGAGGATCGGCGGGGACATTTCCTCGGACTGGTGTCGGAGCGGGACATCGTCCGCGGGATGGCCGAGCAGCCGGACCTGCTGCGGGCGCCAGCCTGGGTGCGAATGCTGAGGGACACGCCGGTCGGCCGGCCGGACGATCTTGTCGCCCATACCTTCGAGGCGATGCACCGTCGCCGGGCGCGCCACATTCCGGTGCTCGACGCCGGAAAGACCCTGGGCATGGTCAGCGTCGGCGACATCCTTCATTCCTGGCTCAGAGACCAGCAAGGCGTCTCCCCGTCCGGCCTGCGCGCTGACGACGGAAAGGCCATGAGCCTGAGCGCCGTGCTCGACGGCAAGGCCGGGCGGATCATCACGGTGCGGCCCGAGGAGTCGATGCGCCGGGCGGTCACCCTGATGAACCGGGAGCGCGTCGGCGCCGTCCTGGCGGTCGACCGCAGTCAGAGGCTCACCGGGATGGTCACCGAACGCACCGTCGCCATGGCGCTCGCCGGTCACGGCGATGGTCTGCTCGCCATGCCGGTGGCGCGGTTCATGCGGCGGGACGTCGCCGTGGGCCGTCCGCAGGACGACGTGCGGCAGGCGATGGAAGCGCTGGTGCGCACGCACACGCGCCACCTTCCGGTCGTGAGTGGCGAGGAGATCCGCGGCATTGTCAGCATCGGCGATATCGCCGCGCAGATGTCGGGGTCGTGTTCGCCAGCCTCGACCTCCGAGTTGGCGGCCTAGATGTGAGCCGGCGTCCTATCGCTGGCGATGATAGACGAGAGCCTCATGGGCGGTGCAGGCGACGTATAGCGCGTCCAGGCTGTTGAACGCGTCGTCCAGGGCCACCAGCGCGAACTCCACGAACCCTTCGAAGTGCGGCGCCTCGCCTTCATCCTCACGCAGCAGGTAGCTGACCAGGCTTTCCCGCACATGCTCCAGTTCCGCGACCATGGTGACGGCCGGCTCCAGCCTGGCCAGCAGGCTGGCGTCGAGTTCGGCGACGTTCAGCAGCTGGCCTTCGAACGCCTGCCTGCGAACCTCGGGAAGGGGTCTCGACGAACAGCCTCCCGCCGCGTCTTGGACCTTGAGGTAGGTCGCGCCGTCGCGCCGCATATCGATGGAATAGCGCGGCGGATCGGCCTCTTTGAAATCTTCCTGGATCTGCTCCAGGACCGCGCGCAGCGACTTGACCGTCCAGTTGTTCAGCTCGCAATTGCGGGCAAGCAAGGTCTTGATCGCCGAGAGCTTCCCGGCCCGTTCCACCCGCCGGCGGCGCACCTCGAGGTACTCGCGTGTGATGAAGATCAGCACGGCCACCACGATCGCGAGCGAGGAATAGGTCGACGGTCGCTCCGCCAGCGGTCCCGCCTGCGGGGTCGCCGCGGTCGCCGCGCCCTCGCCCGCCAGGCCGGCGAGCACGGCGCCCATGGCGGCGCGGCCCAGGACCCTCGCCCGGCTCAATCGTCCGGGTCCATGACGTGAGCGATGGGACGGAAGGCGCGATGAGACAGGGCCAGGCGTTCGCCCAGATCGAACAGCGCGCCCATGTTCGCGGTGCTGAAGTCGACCGGGTTGGCAGGCTGCCGGGTGGGTATGGCGGCCACGAACACGGGCGCTCCGCTGCGTTCGGCAAACGCGCTCGCCGCGATGAGCTGGGTGCGCGCCTGCGCTCGCCCCAGGGTGTCGAAGGTGCGCAGCAGGACGGGCGCCGCCGCACCCCGGGTATAGTCGAAGGTGGATCCAATCTTGCCGTTTATGATGATGTAGACGTCGGTGGGCCGCATGGCCTGGTCTGGCTTCCAGAGCGCCATGGATTCCGGAATCAGGAAGAAGGGAGCGCCGACGCCCCCGTCGACGTGCATCTCGGCGGGACGACCGGGTTCGCTGTCGAGCCCGATGAGCGTCGGCGGAAAGACCCCTGGAATGCTGGCGGAGGCCAGCAGCACGGTGCGGAAGAGCTTCAAGGCTTCGGGCGCCTTGCCCGGCTCCTGCGCCCATGCGGCGATCGTGGCCAGGTCCCAGATGATGGTCTTCTGCGAGTCCAGGTCGGTGGTCGCCACCAGCAGGGAGCGCCCCTTGTCGCGCTCGGCGCTGATGACCCGCAGGAGCTCGTCGTCGATATATTTGCCGACGAGCCGCTTCAGGGCGGCTGAGCTGAACAGGCTGGGCAGGAACAGGGCGGCGAAACGGTCGCGGGTCAGGCCGCGCAAGCCTGCATCGTGATAGGCGGCGCTGAGGCGCGCGTCCCAAGCTGGTCCGGCGAACGCCAGGGGGGCTATCAGCGCCCCGGTGCTCACCCCTGTGACGAGGTCGAAGCTCGGACGGTCGCCGGCCCTTGTCCAACCCACCAGAAGCCCCGCGCCGTAGGCGCCGTTGGCCCCGCCTCCCGACAGGGCGAGCACCCGCATGCCAACAAGGTTGAGGCCGGCGCGCCGCTCGGCCACCACCCGATACCTGCTCAGGAAGGCCTCGGGGTCGTCGGCCGGGAATCGGAAGGCGTCGAGCCTGGTTTGCGAGGCGAGAAGCTGCCCGGCGACGGGGGGCGGACGGGGGATGGTTCCGCAGGCGCTCATCGTCAGCAACACGCCCAGCAGCGCCATGGCGATGACGCCGGTTCGACCTCTGCGACGTCTCGGCAACGCAGTTCCTCCGCGCAAGCGGGCCGGCGACAGATACTGCGACAGCCGCCGCCTAGCCAAGCCAGAGGAGATGCCCAGGTGAAGTTGGCGCCCCCATCGACGAGCAGTGTCTGGGCGTTGACGCAGGCCTCTGCGCGGATCACTCCACCGGCGCCCGCACCAAGGCGTATCGGAGAGCGCAATCCCGTTCCATCTGCCACACGATCGCATCAAGACGCCCGATGCAGGAAAGCAGATCGTGAACGGCGCTGGCCAACCGCGACGGAGCGCCACTCGCTGGAGGTGTTTCTGCTTGCCTGGGCCTAAGGATCCGCCGGCCTCAAGCGGGCGTACGCTTCAAATTCCGCCCGCCGCTTGGCGGCCGCACGGGAGAGGCGCCGAGCAGCTTCGAGATCGCTTCGGCCTTGCCCACCAGCAGAGGGCCGACCTCCTTCGCCCGCTGGGGCGTCAGACGCGTCCGAGGACCAGAGATCGACACGGCCCCCGCGAGACCTTCGAAGCTGAACACCGGCGCGGCCACCGCGGCGGTCTCCGGGTCGTGCTCGCCGAAGGACGCAAAGGGAAGCTCGGCATAGAGCCGATCGCTCTCCGCCAGCGACAGCGACGGATCGCCGAACGTCGTCAGCACGCGGCCGACTGCGCCGATGTCGAGGGGAAGCATGTCCCCTTCCAGGAGGTAATCCCGGATCGAATGGCGCGTGTCCTCCCGGTAGAGGCACTGACGCCGGTCGCCCTCACGCCTGAAGAAGGAAGCGCTCTCCCCGGTCTCCTCACGCAGCGCGCGCAGCACAGGACGGATACGGGACTCCAGCGCCGCGGCTCGACGATAGACCGCCGACAGCCGGAGCGGCTCGGGCCCCAATACGAACGCGCCGCTCTCTTCGCGGTGCAGAAATCCCGCGACCTCGAGAGACCGCGCCAGGCGCAGGATCGTGCTCTTGTAGAATCCTGTCCGCAGCGCAAGTTCGGAGAGGGTTTGCCGCTCCTGCCCCATGTCGAAGGTGGCGAGGATTGCGAGAGCGCGGTCGACCGCCTCGACGCCTCCGCTCGGACCGCCCTCAGCTGCTTCCTTCAAAATTCACCTCGCACCATGGCCGTAGAAGAAGGCGCCCAGTCGATTTGGGCGATTCTGCAAATCCACGAAAGGCCGATCGCGCCGTTCAGCGGCACGCTCAGGATCGACGATCTGCCCTCACGCCGCGCTCAGGGTGTCCCCGGCGCCGCACCTCCCGCCGCCGGCTCATTATAGAATCGCCCCCGCTCGCCGCAACAGGATCACCGGCCTACCGCACACTTGGCCCGGCCGTAGGCAGGAGGTCGCTCACGGCTGACCGCCGCCCGCCACGCTTCGCCTGCGCCGCAGGCGGCGGCGCCTGCAGGCGGGTCAGCAGATACTCCGTGGTCAGCTGCAGATGATTGGCCAGCAGAGCCGATGTCCGCTCGACATCCCGAGCGATCGCCGCCTCGACCATTCGCCGATGCTCGTCCGGCGTATTGCGTTCCGCCCGCCGCGTGGCCTCATCGGTGCCGGCGTTGATGGCGAGCGCGAGCCGGCGATATCGCTCGGATTGTTCATGAAGGCTGCGATGCATGCGCAGGAGCCAGGGATTGTCGCACGCGGAGACGAGTGCATGGTGAAAAGCCGTGTGCACGCGCGACCACTCGTCGATTTCCGCGGTGGGGTCGTAACGGGTGAGTTGATGGAGCAGCGCCACCAGGCGCCCCTCCCATTCCGGTCCACCGTTTGCGAGCGAGGACGCCAGACAAAGCTTCTCGACCTCGATGCGCGCTTCGGTGAGGCTGACGAGATCCGCCGGGGAGACCGCCACGACGGAGAAGCCCTTATAGGGTTCCGCCTCGACCAACCCCTCCGCGAGGAGGCGTGAAAGCGCCTCCCGGACCGCGCCCAGGCTTCCCTGCAGCTCCGTGCAGAGCGCATTGATCTTGAGCTTCTGGCCCGGCAGAAGGCGACCGTCGAGAATGCAGGCGCGCAGCTGGGCATAGACGTCTTGCGTCAGACTTGCTCGCGCCTCGCCGACTTGCACGCTTCGCATACCGCCTCGCCTTTCCCAGCAGAGCAGACCCACCTCGAACGCGTCAACCAACGCGCCGCCGCCGATCGCCCGTTGGAGCGGCTGAACAGCCGACGGGCCAACCCCATATACCACCTTGTGGAATTTAGTTCGATGGTGCAGAACCCGCCAGTGGGAAATTTGCTCTCATTGTCGTAGCACCGCCGGCCGAGGGACCTCATGGAACTGGCTTGGACTGGTCTCGACCTCGCTTTTCGCGACGAGGTGCGCGCCTTCCTCGCGGCAAACCTGACGCCGGAGATCCGCAGGGCTGGCGAGCTGATGACCAGCGTCTACGCCGATCACGACCTCAGCCTCGCCTGGCAGCACATCCTCGCCAAACAGGGCTGGGCCGCGCCGAGCTGGCCCGTCGAATACGGCGGCTGCGCCTGGCGGCCCGCTCAGCGCTACGTGTTCGCGCGTGAGTGCGCGGCGGCCGGAGCGCCTCCGCTCTCGCCGATGGGGATCCAGATGGTCGCGCCGGCGATCATCCGCTACGGCTCCCCGGAGCAGCGCGCCTTCTACCTTCCCCGGATCCTGAGCGGCGAGCACATCTGGTGCCAGGGCTTCTCCGAACCGAACTCCGGCTCCGACCTGGCCTCGCTGCAGATGGCTGCGGTCGACGACGGCGACGCCTTCGTCTGCACCGGCGCCAAGATCTGGACCACGCACGCCAATGTCGCGAACTGGATCTTCTGTCTGGTCCGCACGTCCCGCGAGGGCCGCAAGCAGGACGGGATCACCTTCCTTCTGATCGAGATGGGCTCGCCCGGCATCGAGGTGCGGCCCGTGCTGATGAGCTCCGGGGAACACATCCAAAATCAGGTTTTCTTCGACGAGGTCCGCGTGCCCAAGGGCAACGTCATCGGTCGGATCGGCGAAGGCTGGACGGTCGCCAAGTCCCTCCTGGAGTTCGAGCGCGGCAGCGCCCACGCGCCGGGGCTGCAGTCGCGGATGGACAAGCTGGTCCGCGACGCGGCGAAAGCGGCGGGCGCCGACGGTCTCAGCCTGATCGAAGAGCCGTTGTTCGCGGCGAAGGTCGCCGCCCTCCAGGTGCAGCTCGATGTGCTGGAGACGCTCGAATATCGGATTCTTGCAGGCGGGCCGAACGGGGTGATGCTCGCCGCGCCCTCCGTGCTGAAGATCCTCGGCACCGAGCTTGCTCAGAGCATCAGCGAGTTGGCGTTCGAGGCCGCCGGCCCGCAGGCTCGCCCGTATCAGCCTCACGCCGGCGTTCCCGGTGGCCCGGTCCCCAACTTTCTGCCGCCCCCGGACCACTACATCTCAGGCGAGACCTGGGAGGCGCTTGCGCCCCTGCGTTATCTCAATGGAAGGGCGGCCTCGATCTACGCCGGGTCGAACGAGATCCAGCGCAACATCCTGGCCAAGGCTCTGCTTGGGCTCTGAGCTTACGCGGCCGGGCGCTCGGTCAGTCGGGCATAGCGCGCGAGATGATGGTCGGCCGAGCCGAACTCGCCTTCGATCACGCTCAGCCGCTTGAAGTAATGGCCCACGGTGAGCTCTTCGGTCATGCCCATCGCCCCGTGCAGCTGCACCGCCTGTTGTCCGACGAAGCGCGCGGTCTTGCCGATCGTCACCTTGGCGGCGGAGACCGCCCGGGACCGCTCCGCGGCCGGGAGATCGAGCTTGAGCGTGGCGAGGTAGACTGCCGAGGTGGCCTGCTCGACCGCCAGGTACATGTCGGCGATGCGATGCTGCAGAGCCTGGAAGGTCCCGATCGGAGCGCCGAACTGATGGCGCTGATTGGCATAGGCGATCGTAGTGGCCAGGAGCTGGCGCATCGCGCCCACCGCCTCGGCGCAGACGGCCGCCGCGGCCTCGTCGAGCACCAGGTCGATCAGGGGAAGCGCAGCTCCGGCCTCGCCCAGCAGCACGCCGGACGTGTCCTCGAACTTCAGGTCCGCGGCGGAACGGTCGTCGATGGTGCGGTAGTCGTGAGCTGAGAGCCCCGCCGCGTCCTTCTCCACGAGGAACAGGGCAACGCCACGCCGATCGCGCCGCTCGCCCGAGGTCCGGGCCGTGACGATCAGGTGCGTCGCGTGGCGGGCGCCGACGACCACGGATTTGTCGCCCGAGAGCCTCCATCGACCGTCGTCGAGACGCGCCACGGTTGCGACCTCGCCGGGCGAATAGCGGGCGCCCGGCTCAGCCCAGGCGAAGGCGACTCGCGCCGCGCCGGCGACGATCTTCTCGAGCAGAGGCCGGGCCTCGGCGGCCTCGATCCGCTTCAGGATCCCGGCGCCGATGACGACGGTCTCCAGAAACGGCTCGATGACCAGCCATTCGCCGATCGCCTCCATGACGATCATCGCCTCTACGGCGCCGCCATCCAGCCCGCCGGCCGCTTCCGGCGTGGTAATCCCGAGGATTCCCAGCTCGTCCGCGAACGCCGTCCAGACGTCGGGCCGCCAACCCTCGCCCGAGCAGACAGCCTTCGTCCGCGCCTCGAGGTCGTAGCGATCCCGCAGGAAGCGGGTGAGCGTGTCCTTCAGGAGGACCTGCTCTTCCGTGAAATCGAAATTCACCCCTGGCTCCCGTATCCTTGAACTGTCT
>JAQGIJ010000073.1 GCA_028291285.1 Phenylobacterium sp.
GGAGCTCGGACTCCTTCTGCGCCTCGTGGGAGATGATCTCCGGGCACATCCAGTCGGTGCCCAGCAGCCCCGTCGGCCCATGTTGCTCGTTGGAGCCGATCGGCACCACCACCGTCTTCGAGCGGGCGAGGTAGGCCTCGATCTCCATCCAGGTGGATCGGTGCAGCAGCATGGGTCCTCCGCGGGTCCTGGCCTCCGCGGCATAGTCCGTTCGCGCCGCGCAGGTAAGGACTTTTGCGCCGGTCCGGCCGTCGCAGTCGCCGAGGGGGCGCAAGGCTGACCACGTCGTGCTCAAGAGAATGGCGAAGTATTACCGGTTCTTACCGATGAACCATCGAGGTATTCAGTCGCGCATGAGTAGCTATCGCAATATTTCGCGCCATGCGTTCAGAGATTTAGGTCTTTGTTCAGCATTCCAATATCCCCATGCGCCGGGGCGCCTCCTACGTGGCGCGGGGGGAGCTCAGTATGAAGTCGCTTCGGTTCGCCGACCTGTCCATGGTCGTGAAAATGGCGGTCGCGCCCGCCTTCGCCGTGGTCGTGCTGGCCCTCGTGGCCGGCGGCGCCTACTTCGGCCAGCAGCAGCAGGCCAAGGTCCTGGACCATGTCGTGCAGCACGACATGGCCGTGAGCCTGAAGCTTGCCGCCATCGCCAAGCGGATCACTGCGGCGCACCTGGCGATCTATGAGCTGCTCACCGAAGAGGCGAGCGCCGGGACCGCCGCCACCGACGTGGACTCCAAGGTCAAGGCCATGCTGGCCGAGGTGGACACCCTGCGCTCGGACATGAACGCGCTGAGGCCGGAAATCCCCAAGGAGCAGATGGCGACCTTCACCAAGGTGACCAAGGACCTCGGCGACTACCGCTCGGGGCTCGACGTGGTCGGCTCGATGCTCGCCGTCGACTTCAAGACCGCCGCGGCCTTCGTCGCCCCCTTCGAGTCCCAGTACAAGGACATGACCGCCGGCATCAACGTCGCCTCCGCGGGCGTGCAGGCCGCCGCCGAGGCGCGCGCGGTCAAGAGCGCGGCGGACGCCAAGCTCACCGGAGAGATCGTGCTGGGCGGCTCGGTGCTCACCCTGCTCGCGGTGGCGGGCATCTCCATGGGCTCGATCCTGGCGGTGCGCCGCGGCATCACCCAGATCGCCGGCGCCACCGAAACCCTCGCCGCAGGCGACCACAGCGTCGACACCGACAAGCTGCAGCGCAAGGACGAGCTGGGCGCCATCGTGCGCGGCCTCGCCGTCTTCAAGGACAACCAGCAGCGCCTCGCCACCCTGCGCCAGGAGCAGGAGGAGATGCAGGCGCGCGAGGCCGCCACGCGCGAGCAGGTGGAGCGCGACCAAGCCAAGGCCCAGGAGGAGCAGGCCGCCGTGGTCCGCGCCCTCGCCGACGGCTTGTCGCGCCTGTCGCAGGGCGACCTGACGCACCGCGTCGATGAGCCCTTCTCGCCGGAATACGAGCAGCTGCGCGCCGACTTCAACGCCGCGATGGAGAAGCTGCAGGCGGTCATGCAGGTGATCGCCGGCAACGTCGCCCAGATCGGCGCCAGCGCCGACGAGATCGCCGGCGCCTCCGACGACCTGTCACGCCGGACCGAACAGCAGGCGGCCAGCCTGGAGGAGACCGCCGCGGCGCTCGACCAGATCACCGCCACGGTGAAGAAGTCCGCCGACGGCGCCCAGCATGCGCGCGCCGCCGTGCAGACCACCAAGTCGGGCGCGGCCCAGGGCGGGGAGGTGGTGCGCCGGGCGGTCCTGGCCATGGGCGAGATCGAAAAGTCCGCCGGCCAGATCAGCCAGATCATCGGCGTGATCGACGAGATCGCCTTCCAGACCAACCTGCTGGCGCTGAACGCCGGGGTGGAGGCCGCCCGGGCTGGCGACGCCGGCAAGGGCTTCGCCGTGGTCGCCTCGGAAGTCCGCGCGCTGGCCCAGCGCTCGGCCGACGCGGCCAAGGAGATCAAGACCCTGATCTCCGCCTCCAGCGAACAGGTCGGCCAGGGCGTGGACCTGGTCGGCAAGACCGGCGAGGCGCTGCAGCAGATGGTCACCCAGGTCGAGCAGATCGACCTGCTGGTCTCCGAGATCGCCGCCTCCGCCCAGGAGCAGGCCACCGGCCTCAACGAGGTCAACAGCGCCGTCAACCAGATGGATCAGGTCACCCAGCAGAACGCCGCCATGGTGGAGGAATCGACCGCCGCCTCCCACGCCCTGCGCGGCGACGCCGCCGAGCTGCGCCGGCTGGTCGGCGAGTTCCGCACCGGCGAGGCCGCCGCCGCGGCGCCGCTGGCGCCGGCGACGCCCACCTCGCGTCCGGCCGCCTCGGAGCCCCGCCGCATGGCCGAGCGCCTGCGCCAGACCTACGCCGGCGGCGCCGCGACCGCCGCGGCCAAGGCGGACTGGGAGGAGTTCTAAGAGCCCGTCTTCGCAGGCTCCGGCGGCACGGCGATGCTGAAGCCCGCGGGCGCCATGCCGACCAGCCGCCAGCCGGAGGTCTCCTTGGCGAAGGTGAGCAGGCAGGCGCTCGGGTCCGAGGGCTCGTGCAGGCAGGCCCGCTCCTTGCCGAGCGGCGCGAGCAGCCGCGCCGTCTGTGCCGGCGTCGGCGCCACGGCGAGCGGGGCTCCGGTAGCGGCGTCCGTCAGCCGGAAGGCCGCCGGCGTGATCATCCGGTCGAGCGCCTGGTCCGAGGCTCCGCCCTCCACCGCGAGCGCATTGGCCTGGGCGACCTGCATCAGCTGGCGGCGCAGGTCGGCGCGCACCGCGGCCCGGTCGACGCCGGCCTCGAACCCTGTGACATCGCCGGACCAGGCCGCGGTGAGCAGCGCCTGGGCCGCGCCGGCCGCCGGCGGGTCGGACGCCGTTCGCCCGCAGGCCTGAACCGTCAACGCCAAGGCGGCCAGCGCCGCGACCCGAAGCATGCGAACCATCGGCCGGACCATGGCGAGGCCGGCGACTCGCGGCAAGCGGAGCCATAGGCCAAGGTTGCGCTCAAGACGCCGGCGCCGCTATTCGTCCCCAACTTTTCAGCCGCATATGGCGGTCCTGACACGCAGGAGGCGGTGATGAGCGACGAGGTGATTCCGGTTCCGCCCGAATGGGCCAGGCGCGCGCTGATCGACGCCGCCGGCTACGAGGCCGCCGTCCGCCGCGTCGAGACCGATCCGGCGGGCTACTGGGGCGAGCTCGGCCGCCGGCTCGACTGGATCAAGCCGTTCAGCGAGGTGAAGGATGTCTCCTTCGCGCGCGAGGACTTCCGCATCCGCTGGTTCGCCGACGGGGTGCTGAACGTCTCGGTCAATTGCATCGACCGGCATCTGCCCGAGCGGCGCGACGAGGCCGCCTTCATCTGGGAAGGCGACGACCCGGACGTGCACACCACCATCAGCTACGGCCAGCTGCACGCCGAGGTCTGCCGCATGGCCAATGTGCTGAAGGCCAGGGGCGTCAGGAAGGGCGACCGGGTCACCATCTACCTGCCGATGATCCCCGAAGCGGCCTACGCCATGCTGGCCTGCGCGCGGATCGGGGCGGTGCACTCGGTGGTGTTCGGCGGCTTCTCGCCCGACAGCCTGGCCGGCCGCATCCAGGACTGCGACTCGCGGATCGTCATCACCGCCGACGAGGGCATGCGCGGCGGCAAGTCCGTGCCGCTGAAGCGCAATGTCGACGAGGCGCTGCTGGCCTGCCCCGACGTGCGCGACGTGATCGTCGTGCGGCGCACCGGCGCGGACGTGCCGATGAGCGCCGGCCGCGACGCCGCCTACGACGAGCTGCGGGCGCAGGCCTCGGACCAATGCGATCCCGAGCCGATGGGCGCGGAGGATCCGCTGTTCATCCTCTACACCTCGGGCTCGACCGGGAAGCCGAAGGGCGTGCTGCACACCACCGGCGGCTATCTGGCCTGGGCCAGCTACACCCACGAAGTCGTCTTCGACTACCGCCCCGGCGAGGTCTTCTGGTGCACCGCCGACGTCGGCTGGGTCACCGGCCACTCCTACGTGGTCTATGGCCCGCTGGCGAACGGCGCCACCAGCCTGATCTTCGAGGGCGTGCCCAACTGGCCCACCTCGTCACGGGTCTGGGAAGTCTGCGACAAGCACAAGGTGGAGATCTTCTACACCGCGCCCACCGCCATCCGCGCCCTGATGCGCGAGGGCGAGGAACCGGTGAAGCGCACCTCGCGCAAGTCGCTGCGCCTGCTGGGCAGCGTGGGCGAGCCGATCAATCCGGAAGCCTGGCTCTGGTACTACCGCGTGGTGGGCGAGGCGCGCTGCCCGATCGTCGACACCTGGTGGCAGACCGAGACCGGCGCCTGCCTGATGAGCCCGCTGCCGGGCGCCACGCCCCTGAAGCCGGGCTCCTGCGCCCACCCGCTGCCGGGCGTGAAGCCGCAGCTGGTGGACGGCGACGGCAAGGTCCTGGAGGGCGCCGCCAGCGGCAACCTCTGCATCATCGACTCCTGGCCCGGCCAGATGCGCACGGTCTACGGCGACCACGAGCGCTTCATCACCACCTACTTCACCGCCTATCCCGGCAAGTATTTCACCGGCGACGGGGCGCGGCGGGACGAGGACGACTACTACTGGATCACCGGCCGGGTGGACGACGTGATCAACGTCTCCGGCCACCGGCTGGGCACCGCCGAGATCGAGAGCGCCCTCGTCGCCCACCACGCCGTCGCCGAAGCTGCCGTCGTGGGCTATCCGCACGACCTGAAGGGGCAGGGGATCTACGGCTTCGTCACCCTCAAGGCCGAGGTGGAGGCGACGCCGGAGCTGCGCGCCGAGCTGACCAAATGGGTGCGTCACGAGATCGGCCCGTTCGCCGCGCCCGACGTGCTGCAGTTCGCGCCGGGCCTGCCGAAGACCCGCTCCGGCAAGATCATGCGCCGCATCCTGCGCAAGATCGCCGAGGACGAACCCGGCAGCCTCGGCGACACCTCGACACTGGCCGATCCGGCGGTGGTTGATGATCTGGTCAAGAACCGGCAGAACAAGAAAGGGGCGGCGGCATAGCGTTGCCGCCGGAGGGCACCATGCGAACGCATCTCAGCCGTCTCACTGTTGCGATGCTCATCATCGTATGCGGCGCGGCGCTCGGCTCAATCGGCGCATACGCAGCCAATCTCGACGAAGCCTGTGGTGGCAAGGACGCCATCACCTGCAATTCGGCGCTGTGGTGCCAGAAGGCCGGGGGTCAATGCGCCGCCGCCGACGCGCCGGGCAAATGCGACAAGGCCCCTTCCTTCTGCATGCGCGTGTCCCGGCCGGTCTGCGGCTGCAACGGCAAGACCTACCCCAATGACTGCGAACGCCAGCGCGTCAAGGTGCAGCTCGACCATGTCGGCGCCTGCAAGAAAGAGAATCCGCAAGCACCTCCGCCGGCTAAAAAGCGGAAAAAAGGCGTCTAGCACGTAACGCCCGCGCTCGCGCCTTCTGTCATGCCAGATAGCTGTCCCACAGCGCGTTGCGAAACCGCAATTGCGGATCGTAATGCCGCTTTGCCGTGACGAATTCGTCGAGGCGCGGATAGGCCGACCACATCTGCTCGCGCGTCGCATGCAATCGATACGGTAGGTAGTAGCTGCCGCCGATCGCAAGCGTGCGATCGATCAGCTTCACGGTCATCGCCCGCATGTCGTCGTCGGCCTCCGCCGTCCGTTTCTGCACGAACAGCATCACCGCGGCGATCCGCGGTTGCGGCGCGTAGGTCAGCACGCTCGATGAATCGGCGTCGACATAGCGCAGCGTCACATTGAGCAGGTCCGGCTTATGCGCGGGAATGATCTCGCGGCAGGCGGCAAGGAAATCGTTGAGGCGATCCGGCGCCAAGAAATATTCGTGCAGGATGTCGGTGCGGCTGGAATCGCGGTCCGCCAGTGCTGCGACCGGCTCGTTCAGCAAGGTGTTGCGGGTGAGGGCGACCTGACCGACCTTGGGCATCAGCTGGGTTTCGGCCATCCACCTTGCGCGCTTGCCGCGCTCCGAGCCGGTCTGGGCGCGGAAGACGCCGCGCGACAGCATTGAAAAGGCCGAGGAGTTTTTCGGCGGCGGCAAGCGAGCAGGCTGTTGCAGCGCTTGCGCATAAGCGACCAGCAACGCCTCGCGCAAAAAACCGTCGCGGGCGACCGACAGCCGGCCATACAGCATGCGAACCGATGGATCGTTGGCACGCGCCACAAAACGTGACGCAAACGCATCGGCTTTGATCAGTTCCGACCGCGGGTTCAGAAGGCTGTT
>JAQGIJ010000076.1 GCA_028291285.1 Phenylobacterium sp.
CGCCGGTGATGGTCAACGCCCTGGCGCCCGAGGAGGGCGGCCCCACCCGGACGCAGGCCCGTTAACGTCTGACTCAGGTCTCCGAAACCCGACCTTTACCCGTCGCCTGTATCAATTCGCGACATAAGGAGCCTCGTCCATCGAGACGAGCGCCCGATCAAGGTGGGTGTTTTCAGATGGCCAAGACTGTCCTCGTCGTCGACGACGATCCGACACAACGCCGGCTCATCCAGGCGGTCCTGGAACGCGAGGGCTTCGCGGTCGTGCACGCCGAGAGCGGCGACGATGCGATCAAGCGGCTGATGTCCGGCGTGGCCGCCGACGTCGTGCTGCTGGACCTCGTGATGCCGGGCATGACGGGTCAGGACACCTTGGCCGAAATGCGCGCCCGCGGCTTCAGCCAGCCGGTCATCGTGGTCACCGCCACCGGCGGGATCGAGACCGTCGTCCAGGCCATGCAGGCCGGCGCGGTCGACTTCTTCGTCAAGCCCGCCGCGCCGGAGCGGATCATCGTCTCCATCCGCAACGCGCTCTCCCTGGGCGCGCTGAAGGGCGAGGTCGACCGGCTGAAGAAGCACGCCTCCGGCCGCACCACCTTCGACGACCTGATCGGCGCCTCGCCGGCCATGACCATGGTCAAGCGCCTGGGCGAGCGGGCGGCGACGTCCGGCATCCCGGTGCTGATCACCGGCGAGAGCGGGGTCGGCAAGGAGGTCATCGCGCGTGCCGTGCACGGTTCCTCGGATCGCGCCGGCAAGCCGTTCGTCGCGGTCAACTGCGGCGCCATTCCCGAGAACCTCGTGGAATCCATCCTTTTCGGCCACGAGAAGGGCAGCTTCACCGGGGCCACGGACAAGCACCTGGGCAAGTTCCAGGAGGCCAACGGCGGCACTCTCTTCCTCGACGAGGTGGGCGAGCTGCCGCTGGACATGCAGGTCAAGCTCCTGCGCGCCCTGCAGGAGAGCGAAATCGATCCGGTCGGCGCCAAGCGCTCGATCAAGGTCGACGTGCGCATCGTCTCGGCGACCAATCGCGACCTGTCGCAGGCGGTCAAGGAAGGCCGCTTCCGCGAGGACCTGTTCTACCGGCTGAACGTATTCCCGATCGAGGCGCCGGCGCTGCGCGAGCGCAAGGAGGACGTGCCGGCCCTGGTCGACGCCTTCGTCCGCCGCTTCAACATCGAGGAGGGCAAGTCGGTGGTCGGCGCCAGCGCCGAGACCATGGCCTTTCTCACCGCCCACGAATGGCCGGGCAACGTGCGCCAGCTGGAGAACGCGGTCTATCGCGCCATCGTCCTGGCCGACGCGCCCTACCTGCAGCCGCACGACTTCCCGTCGATCTCCGGCGTCGCCGCTCCGCCGCCGGAAGCGGCCGCGCCTACGGCGGTCTTCGCAGCCGCACCGGCCGCCGGCGGCTCCGCCGAGGCGCCTGCGCCGGACGCGCCGGTCCGCATCCTCGACGGCCGCGGCCATCTGCGCACGCTGGAGGAGATCGAGCGCGACCTGATCCAACTGGCCATCGAGATCTACGCCGGCCACATGAGCGAGGTCGCCCGCCGCCTCGGCATCGGCCGCTCCACCCTCTACCGCAAGGTCCGCGAACAGGGTCTGGAAGAGATGGTCAAGGGCGGCGGGGCCGAAGCGTCCGAAGCCGCGGCGTAGCGATATCGCCGGCGAGTCTCCGTCCCCATCGAGGGAAGGGCGCCTCCGGTCGCGGCCGATTAACCCATGCGTTCTCGGGTGAGGCCGAGTTGTGCGACGCTGCGGCCTTTGATCGGAGGTTGTGGTGCGCAAAGTCGGGCTTTGGTTTGCGGCGGCCTTCGCGGCGTTCGCCGCGACGCCGGTCTTGGGCCAGCCGGCTCTGAACAGGTGGGCGGCGCATCCGACCGGCGAAGCGATGCGCGCGGCGCTGTCCGGGACGTGGCCGGAAGGCGCCCGGGTTGCTTTGCGCTGCAAGGCGCGTCCCGACGGCTCGCTGTCCGACTGCGCCGTCGTCGCCGAGCGACCGGCCGGCCGCGGGCTGGGGCGGGCGCTGCTTGGCCTCGTCCCCGGCTACCGCCTGAAGCCCGAGGACATCCCGCCCGAGGGCGAGGTCACCTTAATCGAAAACCGGCTTTCATCCGACACGCCGCCGGACTGGCGGCGCAAGCCCACGCCCGCACAGCTCTACGCCGCCTGGCCGGCTGAGGCATGGTCGCGCGGGGCGGAAGGGCAGGCGGAGATCAACTGCCTGGTCGCGACCTCCGGCACGCTCTTCGACTGCTTCGTCCTCTCCGAGAGCCCGCCCGGAGCGCAGTTCGGCGCGGCGGCCATCGCGCTGACGCCGCAGTTCCTGATGTGGCCCGCCAAGCTCCGCGGGCAGCCCGTGGTGAGCGCCGTCACCATACCCATCGGCTTTCGCTGGCCGCCGGGCCAGCGGCCGGCGACGCCCATACCCACCGGCTGGATGCGCTTGCTGATCCGGCCGTCCGTCTCCTGGGCCGAGGCGCCGACCCTGGCGGAGGTGGCCGCCGCCTATCCGGCGAAGGCCCGCGCGGCGCGGAGCTCCGGCTTCGTCTCGATCCAGTGCGGCTTCCACCGGGACGGGCGCCTCGATGGCTGCGACGTCGCCGCCGAGGAGCCGAAGGGGCAGGGCTTCGGCGCGGCGGCGAAGGGGCTCCTGCGCCGCTTCCGCCTCGATCCGGCGCTGGCGGGCGACCAGCCGGTGAACCGGGCCAGGGTCAACCTGCCGATCTCCTTCAACGCCGAGGCGATCGACCGGGGCGATCCGGGCCGCCCCGTCCTGACCCTCAGGCCCGATCCGGTGGAGGTGCGTGCGGCCCTGCAGCGCCTGCGCCCGTCCGGTGGCGCCGGCCGCGTCACGCTGAGCTGCCCGGTCGCACAGGGCGGGGCTCTGCAGACCTGCCGCGTCGCCGAGGAGGAGCCCGGCGGCCTCCGCCTTGGCGAGGCGGCGCTTTCCCTGCAGGACAGGATCCGTGTCTCCACCTGGACCGACGAGGGCCTGCCGGTGGTTGGCGGGACGGTGCTGATCCCGGTCAAGTTCGACGCGCCACCGGCGGTGCGCTGAGCTTGCGGCCGCCCGAGTCAGTCCTTCGGCTTGCGCCTGAAGCCGCGCCGTTGCGGCTGCGCGGGCTTCTCGCCCTTGGCCTTGCCGGCGATCTCCTTGAGCTTGACCCGCTGCAGCGCCGAGAGCGCCTGGCCGGGGGCGCCCTTCTCGGGGTCGCCGAAGGCGCGGCCGAAGGTCTTCAGCCGGTCCTCGACGGAGCCCAGGAACTCGCCCTCCCATTCGGAGAGCTTGACGCCGGCGCGCTCGGCCTGACGCCGCGCGCGCTTCAGCGCATTCAGCGCGGACCGCTTGGCCTGCGCCTTTGCGTCGGGAAGCTTGCGCTTCAAATCTCCCCGAGGGCGGAGAGGTAGAGATCGAGGATCGCCTCCTCCTCCAGCCGCTTGGCGCGGTCCTGCTTGCGGATGCGGACGATCTTGCGCAAGATCTTGACGTCAAAGCCGTTGCCCTTGGCCTCGGCGAAGACTTCCTTGATCTGCTCGGCGATCTCGGCCTTCTCCTGCTCGAGCCGCTCGACGCGCTCGATGATGCTCTTCAGCTGGGTTTGAGCCGTGCCGTTCAGCACGTCGGCGTGAGGGGCGGCAGCGTCGTCGGCCATGGGTCGGAAGCCTCTATAGCAAAGGTCGTGATAGGGAAGCGCCGGACCCTAGCCGTGAGCCCGGCCGCTGTCATCCGCACCATGAACCTTGACTTGGGCCCGCATGTTGAGACGGATCGCCGCGGGAGGTTCCGATGCCAGATGACCTGAAGAGACGTCCGACGCAGGAAGAAGCGGAGGCGGCAGTCCGCACCCTGATCCAATGGGCTGGCGACGACCCGGACCGCGAGGGCCTGCTGGAGACGCCCAAGCGCGTGGCCAAGGCCTACCGTGAGCTGTTCGCGGGCTACGAGGCCGATCCGCGGGAGTACCTGGAGCGCACCTTCGAGGAGGTCGGCGGCTACGACGAGCTCGTCGTGCTGCGCGACATCCGGGTGGTGAGTTTCTGCGAGCACCACATGCTGCCGTTCCTCGGCAAGGCGCACGTCGGCTATCTGCCGTCGAACCGGGTGGTCGGGATCTCCAAGCTGGCCCGGGTGGTCAACGGCTTCGCGCGCCGCCTGCAGATCCAGGAGAAGCTCACCGCCGAGATCGCCGGGGCGATCCAGGACATCCTCAACCCGAAGGGCGTGGGCGTGGTGGTGGTCTCAGAGCACAGCTGCATGACCATGCGCGGCGTCAACACCCCCGGCTCGCGCCTCACCACCAGCCACCTCGTCGGCGTCGTCCGCGACGACCCCCGGACCCGCCAGGAGTTCTTCGAGCTCGTGCGCAACGGCCACGGCTGACGTCCCTCTCCCAGCAAGCGGGGCGAGCGCTACAGCAGCCCGCGCGCCTCGAGCGCCGGCCTGAGCGCCGCGGGGTCGGTGAAGTGGTGGGTGTCGAAGCCCAGCACCGCAGCGCCTTTGATGTTGGCGGCGCTGTCGTCGATGAACAGGAAGTCGCCCGGCGCATGGCCGAACCGGGCGCAGGCCGCGCGGTAGATGGCCGGGTCGGGCTTCAGCAGCCGCAGCTCGGCGGAGATCAGCACGCCGCCGAGCCGCGCGAAGGCCGGGCTCATGGCGAGGATTCCGTCGATCACCTCATGGCTCATGTTGGAAAGCGCGAACTGGGGTGTGCCGCGGGCGGCCAGCGCCTCGATCGCCGCCTCGGTCTGCGGGATCACGCCGGAGAACATCTCCCACCACCGCTGCTCCCAGGCGGCGATGTGCGGGGCGTGCTCAGGGAACTGCGCGAGCAAGGGCGCGCGGTTCTCCGCGAAGGTCACGCCGAGGTCGTGCCGGACGTGCCAATCCATGGTGCAGACGCGCGCGAGAAAATCGTCGCGCGCGGCGGGATCGGGGAAGATCTTGGAATAGAGAGTGCGCGGGTCCCAGCGCACCATGACGTTGCCGATGTCCCAGAGAACCGCCTTGGGCATCTCCGGAGCGCGGCGCGCGCCTCAGCCCTGCTTGGCTTTGAAGCGCGGGTTGGTCTTGTTGATGATGTACACCCGGCCCTTGCGGCGCACGAGCTTGCAGTCGCGGTGACGCGTCTTGAGCGACTTGAGCGAGCTTCTGACCTTCATGACCGCA
>JAQGIJ010000091.1 GCA_028291285.1 Phenylobacterium sp.
GGGGCACAAGGGTCGACGTAAAATCAATCTTGTTCCCCGCGGCGTCGCTTATTCCGACGATGTGGTGTCCGTTCACGCACGACCAGATCGGCTGGAAGAGCGACAGGAGTTGGCCGCCGAAATTCAGCGACTTGTAGACGCGGTCGAGCATGGTCGGAAATCGATGGATATGCTCGAACGCTGCGATCGAGATCACCACGTCGAAGTAATCCTCGATCATCAGGCCTGCGGCGTCGCCATCGATGATCGCATGATCCTCGGCCAGAATCGCCGCGGCGCCGTCGCCATGCCTGAATACCTTCGTGCCGGCATAGTGGTCCTTCAGAAGGGGATTTTCCTCCCGGACGTCGTGATCGCCGTACGAGGTCACGTCGTCGACGCAGATCCACTGCGAAGCCTTGACCCCCTCGAAGAGCAGCGGCCGCGGAAGATTGCTGCCGCCGATCTCCAACACCTTCTTGCCGGCGAGCGGGCAGACCTGATCTATCAGCCTCAGGAAATCGATCTGATAGCTCAGGCCGAACCTTTCCTTGAAGACCTCGAGATGATCCCGGTGCTCGCTCATCAACCCCTCCACCCAATAACATCGCCGATGGCCGCCGGGTCCGGCAGGTTACGGAGAGTCGACGAATCGCCGTTGCTAGGGTGATGGTACGGGCCGTGCGTGGCCACCGCCATGCGCGCCGCGGAGCTGCGGTGCGGCTTTCGTCCTGGCGAGATCGGGTGCGCCCGATGGTCACACGGCTTGGCCGGAGCTTCGAGCGGGCATAACCAGGGCCGTGGAGGTGCGCGCATGAGTGATTCTCAGACTTACCTGCAGATGCAGAAAACCCAGTACGCGGCTCAATTTGCCGCGTTCGGTGACGCTGGCGTGGTCGGCCACTACGACTTTCACGAGCAGGTTCCGTACGAGACGCTGCTGCTGCACCGTTACGGCGACGTGCGCCGGCCGATCTTCGACTCGTTCGCCGGCCGGACCGCCCTGGATTACGGCTGTGGCGAAGGCCGGATGATCCGTCGCTTCAGCAGCATCTTCGAGCGGGTCGACGGCGTCGATATTTCCGAAGACATGGCGCGCGGCGCGCGGGAACGGTGTCCCGGAAGCGAAGTCTGGACGACCAGCGGCGCGGACTGCGCAGCCGCCCCGTCGGCAGGCTACGACTTCGTTTTCTCAACCATAGCCATCCAGCACATCGGATCCTTCGATGTGCGCAACAGCATCATCAAAGACCTTTGGCGCGTGCTCAAGCCGGGCGGCAAAGGCACGCTGCAGATGCTGTTCTCGAAGCACTACCCCTATCGCTCGCAGGGACTCCTCGGCCCGGTCGGCAACACGCTGGTGGAAATCATGCCGCGCGACCACCAGCACGCGGGCTGGTTCGAGAACAAGTTCGACGCCCAAGGGACCAATTCCGGCTGCGACACAATGATCGGGACGGACGATCTTCCAAATATTCGCACCTACCTCGAGCAGCTCTTTTCAGACGTCGAATTCTGGTTCCATGACATCTCGATTGGTCGTGGTCACCCGCGGATCATGCCGACCACACACCCCAGCAGTCATATCGACGATCAATACTGGGGCACGCACTTTGTGTTCATTCATTTCACCAAGCCTGAGGGCCCGGCCGCGTAGGTCTCGCCCTTCCACCTCCGCCGGCGCCCGGCCTGCGCAGACCCGCGGTTTAACACAGTCGTCTTGCGCGGATAACGGCGATCGCTGAAGCTTGCCTCCGGCTGGAGGGTCGAGCATGTGGTCGAAACGGCTCCTGAGGCTGGCCGGCTTGATGGCCGCCTTCGTCCTCGTCGCCGTGGGCGGCGCGGCCCAGGCCGATCCGGCCACGGCCGGGCTCGCACAGCTGATCAAGCCGCTGCTCCTGCCGCCCTCCGACGACACGTCCGGAGCGGCCTGGGAGGACCTGGACGCAAACCGGGAGATCCGGTGGGGCGCCGGCCCGGTCATGTTGGACCGGCCTTCGCCCGACGGGAACTACTTCGCCCGTCCCGGGCAGGCGACCGTCGCAGGCCGTCCCTTGAGCATCATCGCCGCGGGCGCGCGGTCGATGGTGTTCAGCTACTATTTCCGCGACCCCGCCCCGCCGGCCGCCGCCGACGCCGTCATGGCCGCCTTCGGGCAGGCGGGCTACGGGATCGCCCCGGTGCGTTGCGCCAAGGCGCCAGGCGCACGCGCGCCAAAGCAATGGTACCGCCTCACCCTTGCGCGCAGGAATCCGGCGTTCCTCTACGTCGGCCCGCTGCAATCGGGCGGCGGCGGATACATCCTCTACCTGCTCGAGCTGCCGGCGATGACGCAGGCGGACGCCGCCGACTATAGCGACAACTGCCCCGGGACCGCGGCGCGCGGCGGGCGCGCCGCCAGCGCCGCGACAGGCCAGGACGGCCTCGCGACCGCGATCGAGACCCTGCTGCGCCCGGCCGGCGCGGCGGCGGCTTGGCCCTGGCAGAGCCTCGGCGCCCTGCCGGGGATCAGGTGGAAGGCCCTGCCGCCGGTGAAGATGACCAGCCCCTGGACGGACAGCGGCGAAGACCTCAACCCAAGGCTCCTGGAGGGCGAGTTCAGGACGGCGACGACGCGGATGACGGCGATCGCCACCGGCGGAGCTCGCGGGGCCAACCGCTTCTACCTGCGCGAGGGCCGGAACCTGCCGCGCGGCGCGGTTTTCGCGCGCCTGATGCGGGACGGCTACCAGATCGTCGCGCTCCGCTGCGGCAGGGTCTACACCGAGACGAGCCAGGCCTGGTTCCGCATCTCCGGCCCGGGAAAGCAGCCCGCCGTCCTCTATCGCGCCCAGCACCGAACCGACGGGATCCTGAGCGAGGACTATGGACTTTGGCTGGGCGACGACCTGCCGCGGGCGGAGCCGGGCCAGACCGCGGCAGTCGGGGGGCGGTGCCCAGGCTGAGCCTCAC
>JAQGIJ010000102.1 GCA_028291285.1 Phenylobacterium sp.
CAGGGCGTAGATCCAGCGGTCGCCGTCGGGCACCCCGGGCTCGCGGAGGAAATCGTGCGTGGGCGTCGGGTCGTACTGCACCCCGCCGCGAACGGTCCAGCCCGCGGCGACGGCATAGTCGGCGCCCAGCGCCACCGAGGTGGTGTCCTTGTAGCTCTGCGGGATCGCCGCCGTCGTGCCGGCGAAGTTGACGGTGATCGTGTCGTACTTGCTCCAGCCGGTGCGCACCACCTGGCCGTCGAGGGTCAGCGCCGGCGACACCTGCCAGCGGGCCGCGAGGCTCGCCGTCCAGGGCGTCGAGAACACGGTCTCGGCGGGCGCGGTGAAGTTCGCGCCGTCGAGCGGCGCCTGCAGCCCGCTGAGCGAGATCTGGCCGTGCAGGCGGTGACGGACGGAGGAGCGATAGCTGAGCCCCACGCGCAGCGTGTCGGTGTGCGCCTGGGCGCCCACCGTCCAGCCGAAGTTCCAGCCTGTGCCCGAGAGCCGCTGGACGCCGTCGGCCGCAGCCGGGTTGAGGTTCGGCGAGGCGGAATCGAGCAGCGCGGACATGGTCTGCGCCTCGACGCCCGCGCCGACATCCAGCCAGGGCGTGGCGTGCGCCGCGGCGCCGACCTGCACGGAGGTGACGTCGATGCGGCTGCGCAGGGTGTCGTAGCGCGTCCAGGCGCCCGCCGGCAGCACGGTCTTCAGATGGAAGGGATGAGTCACGGCGACGCCCAGCGTCAGGCCGCCGCCGATCGGCGCGGCGAGCGCCAGGGTCGGGATCGTGGTGTCGGGGACGCCGTTGCGCACGCCCGCGAGGCCGCCCACCGGCGTGGTCAGCCCGGCCGGCGGAATCGGCCGGGTGATGGTCGAGCCGGCGTCGGTGAGCGTACTGGAAATGTCGCGGTAGTGAATGCCGATGGAGACTTGCTCGGGCGCACCCGCGACCGAGGCGGGGTTCCACCACAGCGGCGCGGCTCCGGTCGCGGCGGCCTCGCCCGCATTGGCGCGGCCCAGGCCTTCCACCGAGATCTCGGATGCGGCGAAGCCGCCCGCGCTGGCGCGCGAGGCGGCGGCAGAGACGGCGCACAGCAGCGCCAGGCGAAGTCGGTTGCTAGTCTTTGACATCTCGGACGCCTGCGAAAAGAGCGACCCCCGCGGTCGCAGCCGGCCGCCGTCTTGCGCGGCGGCCAAGGTGGGAAAGCCGTGCGGAACTAGGCGGCGATCGCCCCGGCGGGCGCCTCCTCGACGCTGATCGCCGCCGGCAGCCGCGCCGTGAAGGAGGAGCCCCGGCCGACCTCGCTGGTCACCGAGATGCCGCCCCCCATCAGGGCGCAGAGCTTTTGGCTCACCGCCAGGCCCAGCCCGGTGCCGCCGTACTTGCCGGCCGTCGCCGCGCTGACCTGGGCGAAATCCTGGAACAGCTTGGCGAGGTCCGTCTCGGCGATGCCGATGCCGGTGTCGTCGACGCGCATCTCGATCCAGTCGCCGCCCGGCTTGGCCTCGCGCCGCATCTGCAGGGTGACCGTGCCCCGGCTGGTGAACTTGGCGGCATTGCTGAGCAGGTTGAGAACCACCTGGCGCAGCTTGGTCTTGTCGCTGGTCACCGAGCCCAGGTCGGCCGGGGCGTCGATCACCAGCTGGTTTTCGTTGGCGTCCATCAGCGGACGGGCCGTCGCGGCGACCTCCTCGACGAAGCGGTCGAGCTCGAACGACTCCAGCGACAGGTCGACGGTGTTCTGCTCGATGCGCGAAAGGTCCAGCACGTCGGTGACCAGCGCGAGCAGATGCTGGCCGGCGGCGTTGATCCGCTCCAGGTCCTTCAGCTTCTGCTCCTCGGCGCCGCTGTCCTGGCCCTGCTCGAGCAGCAGCTCGCTATAGCCGATCACGGCGTTCAGCGGCGTGCGGAACTCGTGGCTCATCTTGGCCAGGAAGATCGAGCGCGAGAGGTTGGCGCGGTCGGCCTCCTCCTTGGCCCGGTGCAGGCGCACGGCCGTCGACCGATGGCGCTCGGCCTCCTTCTCGAGGTCGGAGCGCAGCGCCAGCGTGCTCACATAATAGATCGCCACCCAGGTCATGTAGACGCTGGCGGACAGGATGGAGATCCAGCCCACCGCGGTGAGCTGGCCGCTCGGCACGCGCGCGGCGAAACCGCCGTTGACCACATAGGCCGCGGCGAAGGCCGCCACGTCGGTGGCGAACATGCCCATCACCAGCCAGGGCCGGTCGCCCAGGTAGAAGAAGCCGAGCAGCAGCGCCACCACCAGCCAGGGCAGCAGCGGCGAGCTGACGCCGCCGTAGTGGAACGAGCCGAACAGCGAGGCGAAGGCCAGCATCTGCACCGTGCAGATCGCGACCAGCTGCAGGTTGCCGGTGAACTTCAGCAGGAACGGCAGGGTCCAGAACGACCAGATCGAGGCGATGATCGTCCAGACGACGAAGCCCGGGTGCGGATCGGTCAGGTAAAGGAAGACGCAGATCGACTGCGCCATCAGCGGACCGAACAGGTGCGTGAACACATAGTTGCGCGCCATGCCGAGTTCGGAGCGTTCACGCTGAGCGGCCGGCGGTATGAACCAGTCGATCAAGCCGAGGATATGATTCCACATCGCCTAAGTGGCCCATTCTGGACATCAGGATTGGCCTCTACTTGGGCCGAGACCCCTTAAAATCCGGTGCACGGGTGGCTGGTGGGCGGAAACCTCATTTTAATCCGGGCCGGCGATGCTCGGCGGACAGATCAAGGGACTGCGCGACCTCAGTCATCTTGGCGAACGACTTCGCCGGATGCTGGCGCAAGAGGTGCGGCCGAAACCAATGTCGACGACGACGCAGAAGACGAGCAACTGGATCGACCGCCTGGTCGATTGGTTCATCCCGCCGGACCTCGCCAAGGAGCGCGAGAAGCGCCAGCTGGCGCGCATGTTCCTGATCAGCCACCTGTGCGGCCCGTTCCTAGGGCTGGTGGTGCCAGGCGCCCTCGTCTTCGTCGATCCGACGCCCGGCTATCCGGTCGCCGTGCTGGCGACCTCGATCACCGGCTTCTGGGTCTTCCCCTTCCTGCTGAAGGCGTTCGGCAACAAGAACTACGACCTGCTCTGCTTCATCTCGGTGCAGAACCTGGCGTTCTGCATCCTCTGGAGCTGCTTCTTCTACGGCGGCGTCACCTCGCCCACCTTGGAATGGGTGCTGACGATCCCGTTGCTGACCTTCTGCTACCTCGGCCCATCGCCGAAGCTCCGCATGCGCGCGCTAGTCCAGCTCGGGCTAAACGTCGGGGCTTTCGTCGCGGCCTATTTCCTCATCCCGAACGTCACCGACGACACGCCGAAGGAGGCGCTGCAGGGCCTGGGGATCGTCTCCACCCTCGCCTGCCTGGGCTATGTGGCGATGATGGCGCTCTACTACCGCCGCATCCTGGACTCCGGCGCCGAGCTGGAGGTGGAGATGCGCAAGCACCTGCTCACCGCCGCCCAGCTGCGCCGCGCCACCGCCGAGGCCGAGCGCGCCGGCGCCGCCAAGGCCGAGTTCGTCGCCAGCATGAGCCACGAGCTGCGCACGCCGCTGAATGCGGTGATCGGCTACAGCCAGATGCTGCTCGAGGAGGCGCAGGACGAGCAGGACGAGGATTCCATCGAGGACCTCGAGAAGATCCACAAGGCCGGCCACCACCTGCTGCACCTGGTCAACGAAGTGCTGGACCTCTCCAAGATCGAGGCCGGCAAGATGGAGCTCGCGCCCGAGCAGATGGCGGTGGGCGAGTTCCTGACCGCCGCCGTCGAGCACAAGCGCGCCGCCGCCGAGGCCAAGGGCCTGACGCTGAAGGCCGACATCGGCGTCCACCTGGGCGCCGCCCATTGGGACGGCGGCCGCGTGCGCCAGGCGTTCACCCAGATCCTGGAAAACGCGGTCAAGTTCACCGACGCCGGCGAGATCGCCGTCTCCGCGCGCCGCGAAGGCGCCGCCGAGGACGCCCGCATCGTCATCTCGGTGCGCGACACCGGGCCCGGCATCGCGGCCGAGGTGCTGCCGACGCTGTTCGAGAAGTTCACCGTCGCCGACGACGCCAGCAGCAGCAAGTACGGCGCGGCGGGCCTCGGCCTGGCGATCAGCCTGGCACTGTGCAAGCTGATGGGCGGCGACATCGGCGTCCAGAGCGTGGTCGGACGGGGCAGCGCCTTCACCATCACCCTGCCCGTCCGCCACCCGGAACCCGCCGCCCCGCACGAGCTCGACGCCGAGGCCTCGGCCGAGCTGGCCGCCGCCTGAGCCAGAGGCCCGTCAGACCATGCCCAAGATCCTTCTCGTCGAAGACAACGAAATGAACCGCGACATGCTGACCCGGCGGCTCACCCGCCAGGGCTTCGAGGTGTGCTGCGCGGTGGACGGTCCCGAGGGCGTGCGCATGGCCGAGAGCGAGCGCCCGCAGCTGATCCTGATGGACGTGGCCCTGGGCGACATGGACGGCTGGGAGGCCACGACACTGATCAAGGCCCGCCCCTCGACCGCCGCCATCCCGATCATCGCGCTGACCGCCCACGCGCTGGCGAGCGACCGGCAGAAGAGCGTCGAGGTCGGCTGCGCCGACTTCGACACCAAGCCGGTGGACCTGCCGCGGCTGCTCTCCAAGATCAACGCGTGCCTGGGCGTCTCCGCCGCCTGAAGCCCGCCGTCCGGCCCCGTGCTGAAGCGCCCGCCCTCCGGCGGGCGATTTTCGTTTGCGGGGGCGCTGCTTCCTTGACGCCGCACGCTTCGCGCCTTCTCCCCCTGCTGCGGGAGAAGGACGCAGCGTGGTGGAGAAGACCTCAATAAATATGTCCCAAATAGAGACGCTATAGCCGAGTAATCTCCTCAGGGATAATGTAGCATTAGTAGACTTTGGTAACCTTACAGTGCTGCAACGTACACCAGACACTAACGTCTGTCATATACAACACCCCCTAAGCCCGAGAAACGGGTAGGTGGGGTCTATGATGTTGAAAAGAAATTTTAACTACACGCCGCCAGCGGCGCTAACCGGCAGCATGCGGGACTACCGCTATCCTCGCGGGGCCGATCTGCAGGACCGTATCGAAGGTTTCTACAAGTGGCAGAACCTTCGGCGCCAGCATGGCCTATGGCCGTTCTCGCGCTCCACGGACGAGAGCCCCTCGACGGTCACCGCCGCGCGCGACGACGCCGGCGGCCGCTTCCGCGGGGTGAACTTCGCCAGCCAGGACTACCTCAGCATGTCCTCGCACCCGATGATCAAGACGGTCGCCCAGAAGGTCATCGAAGAGTTCGGCGTGCACAGCGCCGGCTCCGCCGCCCTGCTGGGCAACACCAGCCATTCGGTGCTGCTGGAGCGCAAGATCGCCGACTTCCTCGGCACGGCCGACGCGATCCTGTTCCCGACCGGCTGGGCCGCGGGCTACGGGGTGATCAAGGGGCTGGTGCGCTCGACCGACCACGTCGTCATGGACGCGCTGGCACACACCTGCCTGCAGGAGGGCGCGGCCGCGGCCACCAAGAACATCTACCTGTTCCGCCACAACAGGGTGGAGGAGTGCCGCAAGTGGCTCGAGAAGATCCGCGCCAAGGACGCCGAGAACGGCATCATGGTGGTGACCGAGGGCCTGTTCTCGATGGACTCGGACACGCCGGACCTGGTCGCCCTGCAGGGGCTCTGCGACGAGTTCAGCGCCACCCTGATGGTCGACGTGGCCCACGACCTGGGCAACCTCGGCCGGGACGGCAAGGGCTTCATCGGCGACCAGGGCATGCTCGGCAAGATCGACCTGGTGATGGGCAGCTTCTCCAAGACCTTCGGCTCCAACGGCGGCTTCGTCGCCTGCCGCAACCGCGAGGTGAAGGAATACCTGCGCTTCTTCAGCCCGCCGTGCACCTTCTCCAACGCCCTGTCCCCCATGCAGGCGGCCACCGTGCTGAAGGCCTTCGAGATCATCGAAAGCCCCGAAGGCCAGGTGCTGCGCGACAAGCTGATGACCAACATCCTCAGCCTGCGCCG
>JAQGIJ010000222.1 GCA_028291285.1 Phenylobacterium sp.
CGGCCAGGCAATCGGCCATGTGCCGCGCGGCCTCCGGCTCGTCCTCGACAAGGAGCAGCCGAAGCCCGGGCGCTCCGCCCGATGCAGGCGCAGCGTGGAGGTCGGAACGTGCGGTTTGCATGCGCACAGCCTAGTTCGACGCCGGTGACGGCAGCGTGACATCCGACGCCGACCCGGGCCCGGTCAGCTCGACCTGGCTCGGGTTCGGCTGCCCGCTAGCGCGGCTCCGCCGAGGCCAGGGCGGTGCCCCCCGTCAGGTGCGCGGCGCGCAGCTCCTCGCGGGCCGCCTCGAGCATCGGCTGGAGCTTCGGGCTGGCCAGGAACTGCAGCGCGACCGCCGTGCCGAGCACGTGGCTCGCCTCGATGTCCGACGCATAGTGGGCGCCGCAGACCTCGCGGCTGTAGCCGTACTCCGCTGCACGCGCGAGGAGCGCCTGCGACTTCTCCGGGATCAGGCTCGCCAGCACCGTGCCGACCGAATAGCTCAGCGTGGCGTGCCCGCTCGGGTAGGAGGTCTTCGGGGCCGCGTTCGGCTTGTAGTCGCAGGCCACCAGGCTCGGATCGATCGCCCACGGCCGATTGCGTAGGAAATAGCGCTTGGCCATGTTGGCGCTGACCGACTGATCGTTCTCCAGCAGCGCCAGGAGCTTGGCGGTCTCGGGCAGCTTGGCGAGGTCGAAGTTGGGGCCGAGCGTGCTGGCGAACAGCATCGAATTCTCGTGCGTGTCGTCCCATTTCGCCTGGGCGTAGCGCTCCGGCGTGCGCGACCGGTAGATGCGCTGCACCTCGGCCAGGTCGGCCTTCTGGACGAGCGAGCCGTCTTCCGGCGGCGGCGGCAGCAGCCGCGTCGGATCGACCTGCTCGGGCGTCAGGACCTTGAGGACCTTCTGCGGCT
Source organism: Phenylobacterium sp. (assembly GCA_028291285.1). The sequence continues at coordinate 896 of JAQGIJ010000222.1, forward strand.
TGGCCGCGGCCATCGGGGCGGCGGCGGGCGTCTGCGCCGCGGCGGATTGGGCGCCCGTAAGAATGAGCAGCGAGCTCGCGGCCAGGAGTGCGTAGTTCGTGCGCTTGCGCATCTGCGTGTCCCTTGCGTCCGCGCCGGCCACCTCAGTGTGGCGCAGCGGCGTCGGAGTTTTCATCGGCGTTTTCGTCGTCTGGACGCGTTGACCGGAAGACCCACGTTCGGCGTGAGGTCTTCCAGCTCGACTGCGCCGCATCAGCGTCTTCGGCAGCCAACACCGTTCGCGCAAATGAAGAAATCACGACAACTGGCGAGGCGCGTTGCTGGGCTTTCTGCGCATAACACTGATAACCCGGCCTTTTTCCGCGGCCGCCGCAGCGTCCGAGCGCCCGCTTACCAAACATTGAGAATTCTCAATCTTGCGGACTATGGAAATAGGTCTCGGTCGGCGCGATGGTGCGGCCACAGCCGTCAAGGCGATCCGAAGGCGGTGAGCGGCGCGCCCGATGCGGCGCGCGCTTCTGTCCGTCGTCGGTCGCGCCGCTAAGACTTGCCAGCAAGGGTTCAGGTGTCGGGCATGCGTAGGCTATTCGGCTTGGCGGCGGTCGCCGTGGGTTTGGGCGCCGCCACGGCGAGCGTTTCGGCGGCTGCGCCGATGCATCTTGCGGTGGTCGAGCGCTGGGCCGGCCCTGACGGCGGGTGGGACTTCTCCAGCTTCGACCCGGTCCATCATCGGGTCTACGTGGCCCGGACCAATGGCGTGACGGCGGTGGACGTCGACAGCGGTCGGATGACGCCGCTGCTGGCGGGCAAGCGCACCCACGCGGCCGTTCCCATCAACGGCGGATCCGAAGTCTTGGTGACCGACGCCAGCACGGGCTCGGCGGTCATCGCGGACGCCGCGACCGGCGCGGTGCGCGCCTCCGTCCCCACCGGCAGGAAGCCGGACGCGGCGATGGTCGAGCCGGCCACCGGCCTCGCCATGGTGTTCGACAACGCCGGCGGCGGCGTCACGCTCATCGACCCCAAGACCGGCCAGAAGGCCGGCGTGATCCCGGCGACCGGGGCCCTGGAATCCCCGGCGGCCGACGGATCGGGCAAGGTCTTCGTCAATGTCGAGGACCTGAACGAGATCGAGGTCGTCGACGTCAAGACGCGGACGGTCCTCGCCCACTGGCCGCTCGCGGGCTGCGAGTCGCCGAGCGGCCTGGCCTATGCGCCCAAGGCGCGGCTGCTGGTCTCCGCCTGCGCCAACAAGGTGGCCAAGGTGGTCTCGGCCGACACCGGCAAGGTGCTCGCCACCCTGGCGATCGGCGGCCGTCCGGACTGGGCGGCCTATGACGCCCGCACGGCCACCGTGCTGATCCCAACCGGCGAGGACGGCGTGGTGAACCTGGTCTCGGTGGCCAGCGCCAAGACGGTCAAGGTGGTCGGCAAGGTCCCCGGCCATGTGGGAAGCCGGTCCGGCGCCCTCGACGCGACGAGCGGGCGGCTCTACCTGCCCAGCGCCGACTTCGCCGCGGTGGCCGGCGGCCGCCCGGCGCCCATCGCCGGGAGCTTCAAGGTCCTGGTGCTCGGCAAGGCGCACTGACGTCGCGACGCGAGAGTTCACAGTGAAGGCTTTTGTCCGCTCCGCGGCGCTGATCGCGCTCGCGAGCGCCGCGCCGGCCCATGCGGAGGCGCCGCCCGCGGCCTCGGCCGCCGGCAGCGTCGAAGGGATCGTCGTCACCGCGAACCGTCCGGCGTCCCAGGTCCTGCTCGACCGCAAGGTCTTCACCGTGGCCAACGATCTGCAGGCGACCTCGGGCACGGCGGCCGACGTGCTGAACAAGGTCCCCTCGGTGAACGTCGACGCCGACGGGGCGATCAGCGTGCGCGGCGACGGCAACGTCACCATTCTGGTCGACGGCAAGCCCTCGGCGCAGTTCACCGGCGCGGCGCAGGGCCTGAGCCTGCTGCAGTTCCCGGCGAGCGACATCGACCGCGTGGAGGTGCTGACCAATCCCCCGGCGCAGTACAGGGCCGAGGGGACGGGCGGGGTGATCAACATCATCACCCGCAAGACCCACCGCGCCGGGCTCACGGGGACGGCGCGCGCCAGCCTGGGCGACAAGCGGCGCTACGTGCTGGGCGTCGACGCCGCCTACAGCCAGGGGCCGCTGCGGCTGTCCGGCGGCCTGGGCCTGCGCCAGGACGCCAAGGAGCGTCTGACCACCTCCGACCGCACGGCGCTGGATCCCACCACCGGCGCGCTGGTGCGCACGCGCCAGAGCGTCGACGAGAGCTTCCGCCGCCTGATCCCCTCGGTGAAGGCGTCCGCGGACCTCGACCTGAACCCGAAGCAGACGCTCGGCGCCTCGTTCAGCCACCGCGAGCTCAGCGGCAACCGCTATTTCGATCAGCACGACGAGGAGGGCCCGCCGCTCGGCGCCGTCAGCGGGATCTCGGACCGGCACAGCGACGGCCACGAGTGGAGCGTCGACGACAGCAAGGCGCTGACCTTCGAGCAGAAGCTGTGGCGGCCGAACGAGACGCTGAACCTGTCTCTTCAGCGCAGCGCCAACCGCGAGCGCGAGCGCTATGCCTATAGCAACACCTTCAGCCTACCGGCCGGCTCGCCGACCTACGACGACCTGCGCCTCAGCCATGACCTGGTGAAGACCGAGTTCGCCGCCGACTACGAGCTGCCCATGTCGCACGACCGCGACCTCAAGCTGGGCTACGACCTCGAGGACGACCGCAACGCCTTCGACAACGTCGGTGACAACATCGATCCGGTGTCCGGGAGCGCCATCCTCAATTCCGCGGTGACCAATCACTTCCGCTACCATCAGCAGGTCAACGCCGCCTATGCGGACTACCAGACCCCGCTCGGCGCCTGGCGCCTGGATAGCGGCCTGCGGCTGGAGGCCACCCGCGTCTCAACCTTCCAGATCACCGGCGGCGTCGCGGGCGGCTGGAACGAGACGGCCCTCTATCCGAGCCTGCATCTCGAACGCAGCCTGGGCGAGGCCGACAAGCTGACGGCGGCGATCAGCCGGCGGGTCACCCGGCCGGATCCGGAGTCGCTCAACCCCTTCGCCGACTACCAGGACACCCACAACCTGCGCGCCGGTAATGCGAACCTTCGGCCGCAGGACACCTGGGCCTACGAGCTCGGCCTGATCCACAGCGGGTCCTTCAACTACGGCGCCACGGCCTACTACCGGAGCGACCGCAACAGCTTCACCGAGATCGTCCAGCCGATCTCGGCCGACGTCGTCCTGACGACCAAGGCCAACCTGCCGAAGCGCACGTCAGAAGGGGTGGAGTTCAACCTCGGCGGCAAGCTGTGGTCGGCGCTGAGCTACAATCTCAGCGGCGACATCTTCCATGCCCAGATCGACGCCAGTTCGCTGGGCGTGGCGGGCCTGAAGTCGACATCCGGCGTTAACCTGAAGGCCAACCTGGACTATCGGCCCACCAGTGCGGATACGCTGCAGGTGTCCCTGAGCCGCACGGACAAGCGGCTGACGCCGCAGGGCTATGTGGACGCGATGAACCTGGTGAACCTGGGCTACAAGCGCGACCTGCGGCCCGACCTCTCCCTGGTGGTCACGGTGACGGATCTGTTCGACGGCCAGCGCGTCGTCCGCCACGTGATCTCGCCGACGCTCAGCGAGGTGTACACGCGCCATCAGTTCGGGCGGCTGGCCTCTGTCGGCGTGGTCTACACCTTCGGCGGGCGCAAGAAGGGCAAGTCGAGCTTCGACTACGACGAATGAGCCTGGCCGCAGCCTTGCGGGCGATCCGTCGCTGACCTGAGAGTTCCTGGCGCGGGCCAGTCGAATCCGCTCTGTCTCGCGCGTCTCTTGGCCGAGGCTGCGCACCTGCGCCGCCGCTGGAGGATGCGATGCAATACCTGATGCTGATCTATGAGGACGAGAGCGTCTATGGCCCCGAAAAGCAGGGCGAGGCGATGAACCAGGTCGTCGCCGGACACATGGCGCTGAGCCAGTCGCTGGGCGCCAAGCGGCTCGCCGGCGCGGGCCTGCAGAACACGCCCAACGCCACCACGGTGCGCACCGCCGCCGACGGCGGAAAGACCCTGCACGATGGCCCCTTCGCCGAGACCAAGGAGCAGCTCGGCGGCTTCTACATGATCGAGGCCGAAGACCTCGACGAGGCGATCGGGATCGCCAAGCAGATCCCGATCTATGGCGAGGGCGCCATAGAGATCCGGCCTGTGCTCGGCCAGAGCCAGCGCAAGGCCGGCTAGGCGTGACGAGCGCCCTGGACAGGGCGGCCAGGGCGGCCACGGGGCGCGTGATCGCCGCGCTGGCCGCCCGCTTTCGCGATCTCGACCTGGCCGAGGACGCCTTCTCCGAGGCCTGCCTGTCGGCGGCGCGCGCCTGGCCTCAGACCGGCGAGCCCGCCGACCCCGCGGCCTGGCTCTACCGCGTCGCCTTCCGGCACGCCCTGGACGAAGTCCGCCGCCGGGGCGTCCGCAGCCGCCTCGTACCCGATCCGCCGGAGCCCGGGCTCAGCGCCGAGGACGCTCTGGCGGATGACGCGCGCCTGATCCCCGACGAGCGGCTGCGGCTGATCTTCGTCTGCTGCCATCCGGCGATCGCGCCGGA
>JAQGIJ010000242.1 GCA_028291285.1 Phenylobacterium sp.
CGCTGGAGGACGCCGGCATCCCGATCCTCGGCACCTCGCCCGACGCGATCGACCTGGCCGAGGACCGCGAGCGCTTCCAGCAGCTGCTGCACAAGCTGAAGATCGCCCAGCCGATCAACGCCATCGCGCGCTCGCGGGAAGAGGCCTTCGCCGGCGCGCACGAGGTCGGCTATCCGGTGGTGATCCGGCCCTCCTACGTGCTGGGCGGCCGGGCCATGGAGATCGTCCGCGACGACGAGCAGCTCGACCGTTACATCCGCACCGCCGTGCAGGTCTCCGGGGACTCACCGGTGCTGATCGACCAGTACCTGTCGCGCGCCACCGAGGTCGACGTCGACGCGCTCTGCGACGGCGAGACGGTGTTCGTGGCCGGCGTCATGGAGCACATCGAGGAGGCCGGCGTGCACTCCGGCGACAGCGCCTGCTCGCTACCGCCGTTCTCGCTGAAGCCCGAGACCATCGCCGAGCTGAAGAAGCAGACCGAGGCCATGGCCCGGGCGCTGCAGGTCCGCGGCCTGATGAACGTGCAGTTTGCGATCGAGGAGCCGCACTCCGAGAACCCGCGGATCTTCGTGCTCGAGGTCAATCCCCGCGCCAGCCGCACCGTGCCCTTCGTGGCCAAGACCATCGGCCGGCCGCTGGCTGCGATCGCCGCCAAGGTGATGGCCGGCAAACGGCTGGCGGACTTCAACCTCGTGGAGGCGGCCTACGACCACATCGCGGTCAAGGAAGCCGTCTTCCCGTTCGCCCGCTTCGCCGGCGTCGACACGGTGCTGGGTCCGGAGATGCGCTCCACCGGCGAGGTCATGGGCCTCGACTGGGTGCGGCCGGGCGAGGGCCTGGCCCCCGCCTTCGCACGCGCCTTCGCCAAGAGCCAACTCGGCGGCGGCACCATCCTGCCGAAGGACGGCTGCGTCTTCGTCTCGGTGAGGGACGCCGACAAGCCGTGGATCCTCCAGCCGGTGCGCCTGCTCGTCGCCCAGGGCTTCCGCATCCTGGCCACCAGCGGCACGGCCAGCTACCTGGCCTCCGAGCAGATCCCCGTCGAGCAGGTCAAGAAGGTGCTGGAGGGCCGCCCGCACATCGTCGACGCGATGAAGAACGGCGAGGTGCAGCTGGTCTTCAACACCACCGAGGGCAGGCAGTCGCTGGCGGACTCGTTCGAGATCAGACGAACGGCGCTGATGATGAAGATCCCCTACTTCACCACGGCGGCCGGCGCGCTCGCCGCGTCCCAGGCGATCGAGGTGATGGCCGCCGGGCCCCTCGAGGTGCGGCCGTTGCAGAGCTACGCCTGAGCAAGTTTTCCAAGAACGTCAAAATGTTGCGTTGACCAGGGCTATTTCGCGGCGCACGATCGCGTCATCGTCCGGCTGCGGCCGGCGTTGAGGGCGCCATGCGGCGGTTTTTTGACACGCCGTCAATTGTGTCCATGCGGCGCCAGTCGCAGTCCGGCAAGGGACTTCGGTCCTTTAGCAGGGGATTGTGAGGTAGCCGCATGTCGACCGATCGCGAAGTTGAGCACCATCATCACCGCAACCGCCACCTGGCGCAGCGTTTCGAAAATCTCATCGGGGTCCTGATGGTCATCGCCATCGCCGTGCTGGCGATCGGACTGGTCTACGGAATCCTGCAGACCGGCTCCACGCCGAGCTACCTCAAGTAGCCGCTCCGGTCAGCGTCCGCGCCAGCATGAGGTCGTCGTAGAGCCCCTCGCCGACGCGGAACTTGCGCACGCCCGCCAGAACGAAGCCCTGGCGGGCGTAGAACGCGTTGGCGCGCGTGTTGGCGGCGAACACGCCGACCAGCAGGCGCGACGCTCCCGCCGCCTGCGCGGCCGCGATGGCGTGCGCCATCAGGCGCGCGCCAAGCCCGGTTCCGTGCAGGCGGTGCAGGGCGTAGAGCCGCTTGAGCTCGAGGTCGCCGGGCTGTAGCGGCGTCGGCAGGTCGGGCGCGGCCACGATCGCATAGCCCACCGGCGCGCGTCCTTCGGCCGCCTCGGCGATCCAGACCAGTTGCGCCGCGTCCGCCAGCCAGCCGGCGTAGCGCGGCGCGGCGTGCTCGTGCGCGCAGTGGGCGAGGATGTGCGCCAGCTGCAGTTGCCCGGCATAGGTCTCCAGGAAGGTCCCCTGCCCCACCAGCGCCAGCGCCGCAGCGTCCCCCGGCGCGGCCCTGCGGATCTCGATGTCCATCCTGCGCCCTTCTCCCATCCCGCCACCCGACCGGCTGAAGAGGCGGTCATCGCCGCAGCCGAGCTCCGTGTCGACAGCGATGGGTGGAAACGCGACCTGGGCGAAGGTAGCTTCAGCCACCCGCAACCGGATCGGTCCAGCCTTGACCTACCTCGTCAGCGTCACGCGGCTGAGAATACGGGCGGTCCGCTTCCTTCCGCGCTTCGCGCTCTACACGTTCCGCTCGCTCCGGCAGGTTCGGGCGTCCCAAGGATTCCGCGGGGGCTCGCTGTTGACCGACCGTCGCTGGACCTTCTGGACCATCACCGTTTGGGACAGCCCAGAGGCGATGAGGGCCTTCATGGCGACGGGAGCACATCGCTCCGCCATGCCGCATCTTCTCGATTGGTGCGACGAGGCCAGCGTCGTGCATTGGGAGCAGCCTGAACCTGCTGCTCCGTCCTCAGTGGAAGCCTGTCGGCGAATGCGTGAGCAAGGGCGGCCATCGAAGGTGCGCTTCCCGAGCCGGGATCACGAGAAGCTCGGATTCAGCCCGCCGCGCCCAGGGCCCGGCCTGCCGATCCGCCCGACAAACAGCGTCCGGCCGACATCCGCATAGGCTCGGAAGCTGCAATTCGCCGACCTACCTGAAGCGTACGCTCCAGGGGTCTGCTTTCCGGCTGGTTCCCGCGGCGGCCCGTATATGACCGGCCGTGCCGATGGCGAGCCGGACAAACGCGCAGGAATGGCTCCTAATCTTTGCGGCTCAAGGGTGCGGGACATGAACGAGAGCGCGGGCGCAGCCAGAGTCCTGATCCTCGGGGGCGGCTTCGGTGGCCTGGAGGCGGCGAA
>JAQGIJ010000249.1 GCA_028291285.1 Phenylobacterium sp.
GGCCGAGGCCTGCCTGCGGATCTGCGCGGAGCCGGAGACCGGCGGCGAAGCCCGCCGACCGCCGCCGCTGCGCCGCCGCCGTTGGGGCGAAGGCGCCTTGCCGCGCCGCCGGGTGCAGCCGCGCCTGTTGCAGGTGACGGCCGGCTGCTGCTGAAACCGGTTTCGGCCGGGCTCAGGGTTCGAACAGCCAGCCGCTCGGCAGGGTGTCGGCCTGCACGCCCGCCAGGACGATGCGATCTGCGCCCCCGCCCAGGGTGATCACCGTGTCCGGTCCCTGCTGCGCCACCGTGTAGGCGACGCCCGGATCGAGCTGGATGCGGTCGCCGTCCTGGGCGTTGAAGTCGAGGACCTTGTCGAGCCCGCTCCCCAGCGAGGCGTGGAAGGTGTCGGCGCCCGCCCCGCCGCTCAGCGTGTCGTCGCCGCGGTCGCCGGACAGCCAGTCCGCGCCGTCGCCGCCGAAGAGCACGTCGTTCCCCTGCCCGCCCCGCACCGTGTCGGCCCCGGCGGCGCCGTCCACCGTGTCGTCGCCGAGATTGCCGTTGAGGTCGTCGGCGCCGTCCTGGCCCTGCAGGACGTCGTTGTCGCGCCCGCCCAGCACGAGGTCGTCGCCGGCCCCGCCTTGCAGGCTGTCGGCGCCGGCGTTGCCATTGATCGTGTCGGCCGCCGCGCCGCCGGTGATGGTGTCCGCGCCGGCCGCGCCGCGCAGATACTCCGCTCCCGGGCCGCCCGCCATGACGTCGTTCCCGGCGCCGCCGACGCGGTAAGGCGCTGCGCCGACATCGCCCAGCCACACCTGCGTTCCGTCCGTGAAGGCGACGGAGGTGACGGCGTTCAGGATCGCGTTCTGCCCCAGGCCGCTGGTTTCGCTCAGGTGCACGCCGCCGTCCGCGGCGCGTGAGAAGACGTAGGCGAGCGGCGCGCCGAGCACGTGGACGGTGTCCGTCCCCCCAAGGCCGTCCACCCGGATCGGGTCCTGGGCCGAGCCGATCGTGCGGGCGGCGAGCGCCGCGTTCCAGGGGCTGGCGTCGAACAGCAGATAGCCGCCGGCCCATTGGCCCACGTCGCCGCCGCCGCTCGCCGTCAGCTGCTGGGCGATCGGGATGAGGCCGCCGAGGTCGGGCGTGTAGCTGGCGTTCGCCAGGCTGACGCCGCCCACGTCCACCGCATGGAAGAAGGTCGTCGACTTCAGCCCGCCAATGGAGGCCGGGCTGTCCATGGCGATCTTCAGCTGGTCGATGCGGATCAGGCCGGGCAGCTCGAAGGCATAGGTCTGGTCGGTGGTGAAGTGGACGCCGCTGGCGTCCACATAGCCGCTGTCCACCGCCTTTAGCGCGATCGCGCCCTGGTCGACGCCGTTGACGTAGGCGTGGATCACCGGGGCGGCGGCGCCGAGGATCGCGCCGGTGAGCTTGACGGTGATGCTGGTGGAAAAGCTGGCGGCCTGGTTGGCGGCCTGCGGCGCCGTGGGCCCGTAGATGTAGAGCTGGTCGTCGCCCTGCCCGCCCGCCAGGCTGTCGGCCATGGGCGCGACCGTGGTGCTTCCACCGTACCAGGCGGTGACCACCTTCTCCGCCAGCTTGCCGTCGACGTTGTAGTTGGTGTCGTAGTAGCTGCCGAGCACGCCGGGGTCGTTGTTGTTCATGACGAGCCCCTTCAGCCAGCTGGGCGGATTGACCGCCCAGGTCTTGAAGAAGGCCTGCCACCAGTCGGCCTGCTCCTGCTGGTCCGCCGGATGGACGCCGTCGTTGATGGCGCCGTCCGAGGTCGCCACCCGGTCCGAGGCGCCGTCGAAGCTGGGCAGCCCGGTCTCGGTGAAGACCACCGGCTTGCCGACCTGCTGGGCCATCTGGTTCAGGAAGGCGGCGTAGTCCTGGCGATTGCCGTAGACGGTGTCGTCATGCCAGCCGTTCACCAGGTCCTGGACCGTAGGCGTCTTGGTCTGGACCAGGCTCGGGTAGACGTCGAAGCCGGCCACGTCGAGCTTTCCCCAAAAGCCGATCTGGCTGATCTCGTTGGTTCCGCCGCTGGTCACCACCGGGGCCAGCGCCGCATAGGTCAGCTGGCCGTGGTAGACTTGGCGCACCGCATCGATGATGTCGTTCCAGTAGCCGGTGTACTGCGGCTTGGTGGCCGCCACCATCTCGTTGCCGACGCTGAGCATGGCCACATGGTGCTGCTCGGCGAGGTTGGCCCACTGCAGCAACTGCGCCTTGTAGCTGGCGAAGAAGGCCGCCGGATCGGCGATGGTCAGGTTCGGATTGACCATGTTGATCCAGGAAGCGCTGTTGTACTGCGCGAACGCCGGATCGTGCACCGCGACCTGCGGCTTCAGGAGCACGTTCAGCCCGGCCGCCTGCGCCAGGTCCACGGCGCGGCCGACGTCGGCCAGCGGCGCGGTCTGGTCGACGCCGTTCTCGATCACGTCGCCGATCTTGCCGGTCGTCAGGTCGGCCATCACGATATTGCTGAACTCGACGTAGTTGGCGCCGTTCGACACCGCCCGGTCGATCAGGTTGGCGACGCTGGAATCCGCATAGCCCGCCTGGCTGTAGGTCGAGAGCCCCTCGCCTTGAACGGCGAAGGCCGGCTGGCCCAGGGGATAGGCGGTCTGTGGCACGACGCCAGGGATAGCCCAAGGCGCTGAACATCCGGTTACGGCCCCGCCAGCGGAGGCCCTGACGCTGGCGGACGGTCGGGGTCGGCGTCCAGGTGCGTCAGGGCGCTCCGCCTCGCCGACCTCGG
>JAQGIJ010000290.1 GCA_028291285.1 Phenylobacterium sp.
GCCACCACCAGGTCGATCACCAGGAACGGCACGAACAGCAGGAAGCCGATCTCGAAGGCGCGCTTCAGCTCCGAGATCATGAAGGCCGGCGTCACCACGCGGATCGGGATCGCCTGGGGGTTCGCCGGCTTGGGGATGCGCGAGAGGCGGACGAAGAGCGCCAGGTCGTCCGCGTTCACCTGGGTCAGCATGAAGGTCTTCACCGGCGCGCCCGCCGCGTCGAAGGCCTTCGGCAGCTCCATCTGGTGGTTCAGCAGCGGCTTGATCCCCTGCTGGTAGGACTGCTCCAGCGTCGGCCCCATGACGATGGCGGTGAGGAACAGCGACAGCGAGATGATCACCGAGTTGGGCGGGCTCTGCTGCAGGCCGAGCGCCGTGCGCAGCAGGCTGAGCACCACCACGATGCGGACGAAGGAGGTGGTCATGATGACGATCGAGGGGGCCAGCGACAGCACCGTCATCAGGCCGATCAGCTGGACCACGCGGTCGGTGAGGCCAGCGCCGGTGCCGAGGTTGATGTTCAGCGCCTGGGCCGCGGCGACGGCCGGGAAGATCAGCGAGGCCAGCGTGGTCAGCGCCGCCAGGCCCGCCGCGCGCCGCCAGTCCTCGGCGGGGAGCGCGCGGACGGCGCGCAGGGTCGCCAGCATCACGCCTCCTCCGCTTCGATGAGCCGGCCTTCGCCCAGCAGCAGCAGCCGCTCGCGCCCGTCGCAGGAGACCAGCACCAGCCGGCGCGAGGGGTCGAGGACCAGGGTCTCGACCACCGCCAGGCGGCGCGCCTTTTTCGGCCCGGCGTAGCGGGCGAGCACGTCGGGGCCGAAACGGCGCAGGGCCACGGCGCACAGCCCCATCAGCCCCAGGGTTAACGCGAGCGCGAAGAAGGCGCGGGCGAAATCGGCAAGGTTCATAAGCGCTTCTGCGAGGAAACAGGGCCGTTCCATCGCACGGTCGCGCGAGTCGATTAAGCGCCGATTAACCCTGTTTCTTCACCATCTCCGACATGGACCTGTCGCAGATTCCCCTATTCGCCATGCTGCGCGGACGCCTGGGCTACCTGTCGGAGCGCCAGCAGCTGATCGCCGGGAACGTCGCCAACGCCGACACCCCCGGCTTCCAGCCCAAGGACCTCAAGCCCTTCAGCTTCGACGCGCAGATGCAGGCGCTGCAGACGCCGGACGGCGCCGCGGCCGGCCCGGCGGTGACCCAGCCGGGCCACATGAGCCTGGCGCAGGGCGCCTCCGGCAGCCGCTCCAAGTTCCGCCCCGCCACCGCCCGCGATTCCGAGACCCGGCTCGACGGCAATTCGGTCGTGCTGGAGGAGGAGATGATGAAGATGAGCGATGCGCGGATGAACTACGACGCCGCCATCAGCTTCTACCAGAAATCGCTCGGCCTGCTGCGCATGGCCGCCCGGGCGCCTGGGAAATGAGGGAAGCGCAAGTGAGCAGGAGCGCCTAGATGGCCGAATCGAAGTCCATGTCGGGCGTCACCCAGGCGATCGCCGCCTCGGCGCTGCGCGCCCAGCAGGCGCGGATGCGGATCATCGCCGAGAACCTGGCGAACGCGAACTCCACCTCGCGCACCGCCGGCGGCGATCCGTACCGCCGCCAGGTGCCGGTCTTCCAGCCGACCTCGGTGGCCGGCGCCACCGGCGTCAAGATGGCCCGCGCGGAGGCCGATCCCACCGCCTTCAAGACCGCCTACCAGCCCGGCAACCCGGCCGCCGACCTGCAGGGCTATGTGAAGGAGCCAAACGTCGACCCGCTGATCGAGGCGCTCGACATGAAGGAGGCGCAGCGCGCCTACGAGGCCAACCTCAACGTCATCGAGACCTCGCGGTCGATGGAATCGCGCACGCTCGATCTGCTCAAGAAGTAGGGCCTGAGCGATGATCAACGCGCTTGCCGCCGCCAAGGCCTACGCCAGCATGCAGAAGGCCGCCGACCCGATGGGCGGCGCGGCCGAGTCGGGGGGTATCGGCGGCGGCTTCGCCGACATCCTGAAGTCGGCGATGACCGACGCGGTGAAGGCCTCGCGCACCGCCGAGACCCAGATGACGGCCCAGGTGCAGGGCAAGGCCGAGCTGGTGGACGTGGTCACCGCCATCTCCGCGGCGGAGACCAGCCTGGAGACCGTGATGGCGGTGCGCGACCAGGTGATCAGCGCCTATCAGGAAATCATGCGCATGCCGATCTGACGGCCGGGCGGGGAGGCCGGGATGAAGGACACCCCGCTGGACGCCCCGACCGGCGAGCGAACCCCGGCGGGCGCGGCGCTCGACCTGGTGGTGATCCTGGCGGCGACGGCGCTGCTCCTGTCGCTGTTTCCGGCCAGCCATGCCGCAAGCTTCGGCCTGGTCCGCCGGCTGCTGGTGCCCGGGCGCCTGCTGCTGCTCGTGCTGCTCGCCACCGTTCTCCTGCGGCGGCGAGGGGGGCGCTGGCGCGACCTCGGCCTGCGCCGTCCGGGCCGGCCCTGGCTGGCGCCGGTCCTGGTGATCGGCGGCTTTGTCGGGGGCGAGCTGGCGGCGGGGGTCACGGCGCAGCTGCTGTTCCCGCTGCTGCATCTCACCGCGCCAGCCGTGCCGCCCTTCCTGCAGCGCGCGCAGGGCCATCTCGGCGAGTACCTCTACTGGATGATCCCGGTGACCTGGGGCTCGGCCGCCTTCGGCGAGGAGATGCTGTTCCGCGGCTTCGTCCTCGACCGGCTGGACGAGCTGCTCGGCCGCCGCGCGATCGGGGCGGCGGTGCTGCTGCAGGGGCTGCTGTTCGGCGCGGCCCACGCCTATCTCGGCGCGAGCGGGGCGATCATCGCCGGCGTCCTGGGCCTGGTGCTGGGCTCGGCGTTCGTGCTCGGCGGCCGCAACCTGTGGCCGTGCATCGTCATCCACGGCCTGGTGGATTCGACCTCCATCACGGCGGTCTTCCTGGGCCTCGTGCACGGCCGCTGACTTCAGGCGTATCCGTGCTACGCCTTGGCCCATGGCGGGGCCCTTGATCGAGCTCGAAGAGGTGGCGAAGCGCTATGGCGCGCAGCCGGCGCTGGCCGGCGTCTCGCTGTCGGTGGCCAAAGGCGAGTTCGTGGCCCTGGTGGGCGGCTCGGGCTCCGGCAAGACCACGCTCCTCAAGACCATCAACCGGCTGGTCCCGCACGACGCCGGCCGCATCCGCATCGCCGGCGAGGACGTGCAGGCGATCGCGCCGCCGGCGCTGCGCCGCCGGATCGGCTACGTCTTCCAGGAGGTGGGGCTGTTCCCGCACCTGACGGTGGCCGAGAACATCGCCATCACGCCCAGGCTGCTGGGCTGGGACCGGGCGCGGATCGCCGCGCGCGTGGCGAGCCTGCTCGACCTGGTGGACCTGCCGCGCGAGATGGCGGCGCGCGCTCCCGCCGCCCTCTCCGGCGGCCAGCGGCAGCGGGTCGGCGTGGCCCGCGCGCTCGCCGCCGAGCCCGCCATGGTGCTGATGGACGAGCCGTTCGGGGCGCTGGATCCGCTGACCCGCGACGCCCTGGGCGGCGATTACCGCGCCCTGCACGAGCGCCTGGGGCTGACGACGGTGATGGTGACCCACGACATGGCCGAGGCCGTGCTGCTCGCCGACCGCATCGTGGTGCTGAGCCAGGGCCGGATCCTCGCCGACGGGCCGCCGGCCGAGCTGGTCTCCACCGCCAAGGACCCGCAGGTGCGCGCCCTGCTCGACGCGCCGCGCCGCCAGGCCGAGCGGCTGCGCGCAAGGCTCTCGGGCGCCGCGCCTTGAGCCCGCGCCTTTCTGCGGCGCTGGCGCTGCTGCCCAACTACCTCGCCTGGCACGTGGCGCTCTCGGCCGCGGCGCTGGCGCTGGGACTGCTGGCGAGCCTGCCGCTGGCCATCGCCGCCAGCCGCAGCGCGCGCCTGCGCTGGCCGCTGCTGGCCTTCGCCAGCCTGATCCAGACGATCCCCAGCCTGGCGCTGCTGGCGCTCTTCTATCCGCTGCTGCTGGCGCTCTCGACGCTGGCGCGGGCGACGCTGGGCCACGGCTTCTCGGCGCTGGGCTTCCTGCCGGCGCTGCTGGCGCTGGCGCTCTATTCCATGCTGCCGATCCTCAGGAACGCCGTCGCCGGCATCCTCGGCGTCGATCCGGCGGTGAGGGAGGCGGCCGATGGGGTCGGCATGACGCCCGGCCAAAGGCTGCGCCAGGTGGAGCTGCCGCTCGCCGCGCCGGTGATCATGGCCGGCGTGCGCACCGCCGCGGTGTGGACCATCGGCGCGGCGACCCTCTCCACGCCGGTCGGCCAGACCAGCCTCGGCAACTACATCTTCTCCGGCCTGCAGACCGAGAACTGGATCGACGTGCTGGTGGGCTGCGCGGCCTCCGCAGGGCTGGCGCTGGCGGCCGACCAGCTGCTGGGCCTGGTGGAGGCGGGCGTGCGCCGCCGCAGCCGGGCGCTGACCCTGGCCGGCGCCGCGGGCCTCGCGGCCGGGATCGTCCTGGCCCTTTCGCCGCTGCTCGGCGGCGGCGCGCGGGGCGCCTATGTGGTCGGGGCCAAGAACTTCTCCGAACAGTACATCCTGGCTTCGCTGATCAGCGACCGGCTGGCGGCGGCGGGCGCCTCGGCGCGGCTGAAGGAGGACCTGGGCTCGGCGGTCGCCTACCGGGCGCTGGCCTCCGGCGAGCTCGACGTCTACGTCGACTATTCCGGCACGCTCTGGACCAATGTGCTCGGCCGGACGGACAATCCCGGCCGCGCCGAGGTGTTGCGCCAGCTCACCGCCGAGCTCGCCCGCCGCGACGGCGTCACCATCCTGGGCTCGCTCGGCTTCGAGAACGCCTATGCGCTGGCCATGCGCCAGGACCGCGCCGGCGCGCTGGGCATCGCCTCCGTCGCCGACCTCGCCCGCCAGGCGCCCGACCTCAAGCTCGGCGCCGACCTGGAGTTCCTTTCGCGGCCGGAATGGAAGGCGGTGGCCGCCGCCTACGGCCTGAGGTTCAAGGTCCTGCGGTCCTACCAGCCCACCTTCATGTACCGCGCCCTGGTCGGCGGCGACGTCGACGTGATCAGCGCCTTCTCCTCCGACGGCCGGATCGCCGCCGACCGGCTGGTGGTGCTGAGCGATCCGAAGGGCGCGATCCCGCCGTATGACGCGGTGGTGCTGATCTCGCCGAAGCGGCGCGGCGATGCGCGACTGCGAGGGGCGCTGCAGCCGTTGATCGGGAAGATCCCCGTCCAGGCCATGCGGGCCGCCAACTACAGCGTGGACCGGGACGCCAACAAAGCCACGCCCGCCGACGCCGCCAAGGCGCTGGAGAAGCAGCTCGGGTTCTAGAACGCCCCTCCCTCCGCATGGCGCGAAGGAGGCAATTTCTGCCGGCTCGTAGGCGTTCGTTAACCATGATCCCGCGAGGGTGAGGGCCGCCGCAAGGCTCTGAGTCCCCAGCTTTCCCAAGAGGATCCGCCCATGAACGGCGCCGAGGTTCTAGATGTCGGTCGCGACGCCATCTGGCTGACGCTGCAGCTCTCCGCGCCGGTGCTGATCGTCGGCCTGATCGTCGGCGTGGGCATCGGCCTGGTGCAGGCGCTGACGCAGGTGCAGGAGCAGACGCTGGTCTTCGCGCCGAAGATCGTGGCCGTGTTCGTCTCGCTGCTGTTCTTCCTGCCGCTGATGGGGGCGCTGATGAGCGGCTTCATGCGCCATATCGCCGCCCGCATCGCCACCCTGTGAGCGGCCGCGCGCCGCCGCCATGGAACACTATGCGACAGCCCAGCAGGTCTTCGCCGGCGGTCTGATCTTCGCCCGCCTGGGCGCGATCATCATGCTGATCCCGGGGATCGGCGAAAGCTTCATCCCCGCGCGCATCCGGCTGTCGCTGGCGGTCGTGATGACGCTCGCCCTCTACCCCGTGCTGAGCGCGGGCGCGCCGGCCGAGCCGGCGACGGTGGCGGAGCTGGCCGGCGCGATCATCAAGGAGTCCCTCATCGGGATGATGATCGGCGCCATCCTGCGGCTGTTCATGAACTCGCTGGCGGCGGCCGGCGAGATCGTCTCGATCCAGACCACGCTGTCCTTCGCCCAGACCGCCAACCCGACGCAGGCGACGCCCTCGACGACGCTCGGCACCTTCCTGG
Organism: Phenylobacterium sp.; assembly: GCA_028291285.1. The sequence continues at coordinate 6,102 of JAQGIJ010000290.1, forward strand.
GGCTGATGGGGCTGGTGCTGATCATGAGCACCAACCTGCACCACATGTTCATCGAGGCGATCGTCCGCTCCTACGCCATCTTCCCGTTCCGCAAGGCCGTGCCGGTGGGCGACGCCGGCCAGCTCGCCGTCCAGACGGTGGGGGGCTCCTTCGCGCTCGGGGTGCAGCTCTCGGCGCCGGTGATGGCCTTCGCCTTCATCTTCAACATCGCCACCGGCCTAGTGGGCCGGGTGATGCCGCAGTTCCAGGTGTTCTTCGCCGCCACCCCGCTCATGGTGCTGACCAGCCTCTCCATCTTCGCCCTCTCCCTGGGCGCGATCGGCATGGTCTGGGTCGACCGCTACCGCGAGCTCGTGGGGATCTTCGGGTGAGGCATGGCTGAACAGAGCGAAGCCGCCTCCCGCACAGAGGATCCGACACCGCGCAAGCTCGAACAGGCGCGCGAGCAGGGCGACGTCGCCAAGACCATGGAGCTGCCGCAGCTGGCCACGCTGGCCGCCAGCGCCACGGTGCTGGCGATCATGGGCGGCTCGATGTGCCGCCGCCTGGCCTTCCAGCTGCTGCCGTTCCTGGCCCATCCCGACGCCATCGCCATCGAGGGCCAGGGCGGGGTGCAGGTGGCGCGCCACGCGATCAGCGCGGCCCTGCCGATCATCCTCATCGTGATGCTCTCGGCCGGCGCGGCCGGCGCGGCCGGGAGCCTGGTGCAGACCGGGCTGATGTTCACGCCCGACAAGCTGAAGTTCGACTTCAGCAAGCTCTCGCCGATGGAGGGCCTGAAGCGGGTGTTCGGCATCGACGGCCTGATCCAGTTCGCCAAGTCGCTGGTCAAGGTCGCCATGACCGGCGCCGTCGCCTGGTGGGTGCTGAAGCCGCACATGGCGGAGCTGGCGCGGCTGGCGACCGTGGAGCCGGCGGCGATCCTGCCCTTCCTGGCCGACATCCTGCGCCGGCTGGTGTTCGCGATCATGGGCCTCTTGCTGGTGATCTCCGGCGGCGACTGGATGATCCAGCGCCAGCGCTTCCTCGCCCGCATGCGGATGAGCAAGGAGGAGATGAAGGAGGAGTTCAAGAACAGCGAAGGCGACCCGCACGTGAAGGCGCGCCAGCGGCAGATCCGCGTCGAGCGCTCCCGCCGGCGGATGATGCAGGCGGTGCCCAAGGCGACGGTGGTGGTCATGAACCCGACCCACTACGCCGTGGCGCTGAAGTACGTGCAGGGCGAGGACGAGGCGCCGCTCTGCGTCGCCAAGGGCCTCGACGCGATCGCGCTTAAGATCCGCGCGGTCGCCGAGGAGAACGGCGTGCCGGTGATCGAGGACGCGCCGCTGGCGCGCGCCCTCTACGCCACGGTCGAGCTCGACGAGATCATCCCGCAGGCGCACTACGAGGCGGTGGCCAAGATCATCGGCTTCATTCTGAAGCAGAGCCGCCGCCGTGCGACGGCGCGCCCACTGTGAGACAATGCGCATGAGCGAATCGCCGGGCCTGTTCCGCGGACCTGCGAGCGCACGAGGCGAGAAGGCGAGCCGCCGCATGGCCGAGCCCCAATCTCACGAGCGATCCGCCAGCGGCGTCGAGCTGCGCCGGGTCGACGTGCTGACCAGCACGGCGGTGGCCTTCTTCCTGCTCGCCGTGGCCTTCACCGCCTGGGTCGCGCTGCATTCCAGCCCGGTGCTGCTGGCCACCCTGATGCTGCTGGCGGGCCTCACCGGCGTCGCCTGCCTGGGCCTGTTCGTGCTGCGCGGCTCGGCGGAGCCCGCCGCCGACCCGGAGGTCGCCCCCGAGCGGCTGCTCGAAGCGCTGGACGAGGCCGCGGCCATCGCCGTCGCCGACGGGCGCCTGCAGGCGATGAACCGCGCCTGGCGAGAGGCCGTGGGCGCCTCGCCGCGCCTGCCCAAGAGCGGGTCCGCCGCGGCCAGCCTGTTCGCGGCGCTTGCCGCCGCGCGC
>JAQGIJ010000320.1 GCA_028291285.1 Phenylobacterium sp.
GCGGCTCAGGACATCAACGGCAAGACGCCGCCCGCCATGCCGAAGGTCACCGGCTCGGCCTGGGTGGGCTATCGTTGGGACCTGCCAGGCGGCGCGTTCAACGCCAAGGCCACCTACACCTTCCGCGGCGCCATGTGGTCGCGGATCTTCAACGAGCCGAGCCTGGACCGGGTGAAGTCCTACAGCACCACGGACCTTTACTTCGATTACGTTCCGACCGGGAGCCAGCTGCGCCTGTCGCTCACCGCCACCAACATCTTCGACAAGGCCGGCGTGAACTCGCGCTACACTGATCCGTTCGGCGTCGGCCAGACCAGCCAGCAGTACATCCCGCCGCGGCAGGTCATCGGCACCATCGCCTACAACTTCTGAGTCCCCTGAACTCGGCGCCGGTCCCTCCGCCCTCGGGCGCGAAGGACCGGCGCCCGCCTTTCAGGCGGATCGCCCTCCCGCAACTCCGGCAAGTCTCCATGCGCACTCGGACAAGACCCGGGGCGTCGCCGCGCGATATCGTGGGGCCCAGATGCGCGGCTTCCCCGAGCAAGGATCATCACCATGCCCGCCCCGGTCCTGACGGACGCCTTTTTCCAGAGCTTCGACAGCTCGGTGACCGGCCTCGACCGGGCCGAGACCCTGCCGGCCGCCTGCTACACCGACGCAGCCTTCTACGAGTTCGAGAAGGAGGCGCTGTTCAACCACGAATGGCTCTGCGTCGGCCGCGAGGACTGGGTCAGGCAGCCGGGCGACTACTTCACCACCCAGGTCGTCGGCGAACCGATCGTCGTCGCCCGCGCGCGTGACGGCGTCGTTCGCGCCATGTCGTCGGTCTGCCAGCACCGCGCCATGCTGGTGGCCGAGGGCAAGGGCAACACCCGCGGCTTCGTCTGCCCCTACCACCACTGGGTCTATGGGCTGGACGGGCGGCTGGTGAACGCGCCGGCCATGGAGCGCACCTGCGACTTCGACAAGAAGTCCGTCCGCCTGCCGGAGTTCAAGGTCGAAACCTGGCTGGGCTTCCTGTTCATCAACTTCGACCCGGATGCAGCCCCGCTCGCCCCGCGGCTGACGAAGGTGGCCGACGCCATCGCCGGCTACGACCTGGCCAACGCCGAGAGCGCCACCACCATGACCGGCCAGTTCGCCTGGAACTGGAAGGTGATGTTCGAGAACAACAACGACGGCTATCACGCCTCGAAGCTGCACCAGGGGCCGCTGCACGACTTCGTGCCGAGCGAGCTGGCGGTCTTCCCGCCGTCGGACCCGACCGATGCGGGCTTCCTGCGCTTCAACGGCACCCTGCACCCGGACGCCAGCTTCAATCCGACCCAGCGCGCCGTGCTGCCGATCTTCCCCAAGCTCACCCAGGCCGACCGGGCGCAGATGACCTTCGCCAACGTGCCGCCGACCTTGTCGCTGGTGCTGACCAGCGACCTGGCCATCTACCTGATCCTGCGCGCCACCGGCCCTGAGACCATGGAGCAGGACACCGGCATCCTGGTCGCGCCCGGCGCGATGGAGGACCCCGCCTTCCCGCACCGGCTGGAAATGCTGATGACCAGCGCCGGCAAGATCATCGCCCAGGACATGCATGTGGACTCCCTCGTCCAGGTGGGCTTGAAGTCGCGCTTCGCGCCGCGCGGCCGCTACTCCTGGCAGGAGGGCGCCCAGGGGCAGTTCAATCATTGGCTGGTGCCGCGCTACCGCGCCGCCTGGGACAGGATGCGGACCAGGGCGCCGAAGCTGGCGGCCGCCGCCGGGGAGTAAGTCATGCCGCGCATGCCCGTCGTCTTTTTCGGCCACGGAAGCCCGATGGTGGCGATCCAGGCCAACGACACCAGCCGCTCCTGGGCCGCCGTCGCCGCCGCCCTGCCGCGGCCGACCTCGATCCTGGCCGTCTCCGCCCACTGGGAGACGAACGTCACCGCGGTGACCGCCATGGCGCAGCCGAAGACTATCCACGACTTCGGCGCCTCATTCCCCAAGGCGCTGTTCGACAAGCAGTATCCCGCCCCCGGCGACCCGGCGTTGGCCAGGCGCGTCGCCGAGCTCCTGGCGCCCACGCCGGTGGCGCTGGATCCGGGCCAATGGGGCCTCGACCACGGGACCTGGTCGGTGCTGACGCACGCCTATCCCAAGGCCGACATCCCGGTGGTTCAGCTCGGCCTGGGCCTGAACCTGAGCCCCGCCGAGCGATTCGACATCGGCCGTCGCCTGGCGCCGCTGCGCGACGAGGGCGTGCTGATCCTCGGCACCGGCAACATCGTGCACAACCTGCCGGCCATGAACTGGAGCGACGCGGCCTGCGCGCCCTTCGACTGGGCCCAGCGGTTCAACGACGAGATGCGCAAGGCGATCGTCGACGACGAGCCGGAGCGCGCGGTGCTGTTCGGCAAGCTGGGCCGCGACGCCCAGATGGCGGCCCCCACGCCCGAGCACTTCTGGCCGCTGCTCTACATCCTGGGAACCCGCGGACCCAACGACCGGGCCAAGCTCTTCAACGACCGCATCGAGCACGGCTCGCTGGGTATGACGAGCTTCATCTTCGAGGACATGCGCGAGGCGAAGGCCGCCTGATCCGCACCGACGCTAGAGCGCTTCCCACTCGCGTTGAATCAACGCGAGTGGGCAAGCAGGGCTCTCACTTAGAAGCGACGCCCCTGTTCATCCCACCTCACTTGCTCACGTCACCTGGGACAGGGTCTAGCGCGGTTTCGCGAACAGCACGGTCTCGCCGTAGTTCATCGAGACACCCTTGAGATAGAAGCTGTAGTCGCCGCCGTACGAGCGGATCTGCCGATGCAGGACGAACGGGTCGTCGGGCCGATGGTAGACGGAAACGGCGAACTTTGGTCGAAAGCGCCGGATTGTTTCGGCTGCACCCTCCAAGACCATGCGCTCGGCGCCCTCGACGTCCAGCTTGATGAAGTCCACGCGCTCGAGGCCGCGGTCGCGCACCAGCTGATCGAGCGTGACGGAGGCCAGGCGATCGCCGCCGTTATCGGTCGTGGAGACCCGAGAGGCGGCGCCCTTGTCGATCACGTAAAGCGGCGCGCCGGGCGTCTCGCCCAATGCGGCCCTGATCACCTCGACGGTTTTCCCGAGGTCCGGGTTCCGGGCCAGATTGGCGTTCAGGATGTCGATGTTGCTCTGACTGAGTTCGAAGGCGAGCACGCGAACGTCGCCCTTCGCCTCCGCCGCAAAATAGAGTGCGGTGTCGCCCCAGCACGCACCTCCGTCGATCACCACCTCTCCAGGCTCGACGCAAATCTCCTCGGCGCCTTGGAAGCGGTATTGATTCAGCCGGAACACTTCAACCGCCGAGACGTCGTTGGTCTCCAGCGTGACCGCGTAGCCGTTCACGGGCAGCTGATATTCCTCGAGGTAGACCGGCGCCGCTAGCCATTGGTGCGGGGAAGGGCGCTTGGGGGCCGAGGTGCGAAAGCGTTCGACGCCGCGAAACTCTTCGAGGAAGGGCGCGTCGACGTGCGGGGCTCGGGAGCAAAAATTGCCGACGCCCCGATTGAGATAGTGAAACAGCAGAGTCTCGCGCGAACGATCGTCACTGAGATCCGCCCAGAGCGCCCCCAGCTCCGATCGGTGATCTTCCACGAACCGCAGCGTCTCGGCGGCCCGGCTCACCGATATCGAGCCATTGGCGACGATCCCGCGCCGCGCGTCGGAGTTGTCGGGAAATCGGCCACCGAAGAGTGCGCGCACATAACGGTCGTGGAAAGCGCGGCGGAAGGCGTCGGCGTGATCCTGCATTTGGCCTGAGTACTGGGCATAAGGCGGCCGCGCCACCCTGGGATGACGCCCGCGGACCCAACGACCGGGCCAAGCTGTTCAACGACCGCATCGAGCACGGCTCGCTGGGTATGACGAGCTTCGTCTTCGAGGACATGCGCGAGGCGAAGGCCGCCTGATCCGGCGCCGAACCGCGGCCACCCTTCGGCGGGCGACAGCGTCCGAAGGCGGGCGATCGGCTACTGAGAGCCGGCCTTCGGGCGAGCCAAGGCGACGCCGATCGCCGCGAGCAAGGGCGGGGCCGCGAAGCACCAGACATTCAGCCGGGCATAGACGAGCGCGGCGCAGGCGCAGCCGGCGGCGAAAACGCCGACGCTGGCCGACATGCTCTTCAGCCGCGTCATCGTGGCCGGCCGGCGCTGAGCTGCGCCGCCCAGCACGGTGATGACCAGCACCACCACCCAGATCATGATCGACCTCGCCGACCTCCTGAGCGGCGAGGCTCAGCGCCGGCCGGCCACGATGACGCGGCTGAAGAGCATGTCGGCCAGCCTCGGCGTTTTCGCCGCCGGCTGCGCCTGCGCCGCGCTCATCTATGCTCGGCTGAATGTCTGGTGCTTCGCGGCCCCGCCCTTGCTCGCGGCGATCGGCGTCGCCTTGGCTCGCCCGAAGGCCGGC
>JAQGIJ010000385.1 GCA_028291285.1 Phenylobacterium sp.
CCGCCGACCCGAGCCCGCCTGAGACGCTGCGCCTGCGCCTGTCGGAGATTCTCCGGCTGGACGCGGAGATGGACGCGAGCGCTGCGGCGGCCGACGTCAGGCTGAAGCCCGGCGTGCTCTCGCCCAACGGCATCGTCGTCGCGGGCCTGGACGGCTCTTTTTTCATCAGCAACGGCGCCAATCGCTGGGAGCGGCAGTTCCTCGGCGAGCTCACGGTCGCGCCGTCCTGGATCGAGGCCTGGCAGGCGCTGCTGGCGGGGCGGCAGGCCACGGCGGCGGCTCGGGGCGTCGTGCTGTGGAACGTGGTCGTGCCGGAAAAGCAGGTCGTCCTGCCGGAACATCGCTGGCCTGCGCCTTTTCCCGACGGCGAGCGGCGCCCCCTGAGGCATCTCCAGACCCAGCTCAGCGCCGATGCGCGGCTCTACTACGCCGCCGACGCGCTGCTTGCGGCCAAGGCGCATGGGCCCGTCTACTTCCGTCGCAACTCGCACTGGACGCCCTTCGGCTGCTGCCTGGCCGCGCTTGGCCTTGCAGCGCAGATGGGTTTGGCCGTCGATCCCGAGGCCCTGGAGTTCGGCTACAGGCGCACCCGCTCGGCTCACGACCTGCCGCCGCACATCTTCGAGGCGCCGCAGTCGGAGGACGCCGGCGAGCTCGCGCCGCTGAACGGCTATGTCTTCGAGGAACGCACACGCCCGATCACTGGCCGGTTCACCGGCAGCCGCTATGGCATCCGCAATCCGGCCGCCCCGGATCTGCGGCGGTTGATCATCTTCGGCGACAGCTTCTCTTACGATGCGGGCTTCGCCGCGGCGCTCTCGGCGATCTTCGCCGAGGTGGTGTTCGTCTGGTCGGCCTCGGTGATCTGGGACGAGGTGGCGGCCCGCCGCGCGGACGTGGTCGTATGGCAGAACGCCGAGCGCTTCCTGGCGACCGTGCCGGCGGCCTGAGCGGCTCAGTTCATCCGCCAGGCCCCGACGCCGGTCTGGGCGAGAGGCGGGGCGTAGGCCAGCGCGCGCGCCAGCGGGCCCAGGCCCTTGGTCGCCTGCGGCAGGGCGGCAAGCTTGTCGCCGTGGGCGTCGCCCCACTCGGCGGCGCGGCGCATGTCGGCGACATTGGCGGAGAGCACGTGCACCAGGAAGCCCTCGAGCGTCATCGGCTCGCGGCGGTCCATCCGCTGCAGCAGCATCGCGCAGATCAGCCGCACGCCGCGGTAGGAGTCCTCGTCGAGCTCCGGCAGCTCGCCGGCCTGGTCGGCGATGAACGCGTCCACCGCCTTGATCCGCTTCGGCCAGGGCGCCTTGAGGAGCTGGAAGGTGTCCTTCGGCGGCCGGCCCTCGAGCCATCCGGAGAGCGCGCGATCGAGCGCCAGCGGCGTGCGCGCGGCGTGGTCGAAGTCGGCCTGCGCGGCCACCTCCGGGAACTGCGCGGCGGCGAACGCTTCCCAGGCCTCGTGCTTCTCGGCGTGGAACAGCGGATCGTCCGCCAGGGCGGCGAACGGCCGGCCGACCTGGCCCTCGCGCAGCAGGCGCATGGCGATCGGCTCGAGCTTCAGCCTCAGGCCGCAGACGTCCTCCAGATAGACCCGCACCGCCGCCTCGGGCCGGAACCAGGCGCCGCGCAGGCTGGGCAGCACGGTGGGCAGCCAGGCGCCGATCCCGCCATACGCCCGCATCTCCGCCATGCGGCCGATAGCGAACTGGTCGTTGACGCCGGAAGCGTCCGGATAGAGGTCCGGCAGTACGAGCTCGCCCGCGCCCGGCGCCTCGCCCGGCCAGGCGCCGTCGAAGATGGCGTCGAAACGCGCGCGCACCACCAGGTCGTAGATCCCGTTCTGCGGCTCCGCGGCCAGTGCCAGGCTCTGGGCCACCGAGTGGAACATGTCGAAGATGGTGAGCGGCGGCCGCGTCGGGAACCGCTCGGCCAGGAGGCGCTTCTCCGCGGCGAACAGCGGCCGCGCCTCGATCCGGTGCGCGCGCGGCGTATAGGCCTCGACCAAGGCGGCCAGCTCGGCGGGATCGCCCTCGCCCCAGGTGTGCAGGAAGACGTCCACCTCGTGGCCGGTGAAGAAGGCCGCCAGGCTCGACCGCGTGGCGCGCCAGGTGCGCGGCTGGCCGCTCAGGCAGAGCGCGATGCGCATGGGAAGGCCTTCGACTGCAGGCGGGGAGAACACGGCGAAGCTAATCCGATTCTTCAGCTGCGCCGGCCTTTGCGCCCGCCCCGGCTGAGGCTATCAGGCCGCAACCGCTACGAGGGCTCCTTGGCGACCGCAGACCCATCCCGGCTGATCGCCTGGGCGCTCACCACCGGCGAGGCCGGCATGCGCACCCAGGCCCGCGGCCTCGCCCGCGCCGTCGCCGGCCCCAGCGCGGGCGATGTGATCGAGAAGGTGATCGCGGTGCGCTCGCCCTGGCGCTGGGCGCCCACCGGGCGGCTGATGCTGCCGGGGCTCGCGCCGGGCGCCGACGGGGTGGCCGCGCCCTGGCCGGACCTCATCGTCAGCTCCGGCCGCCGCTCGGCCCTGCTGGCGCGCGAGGCGCGGCGGCG
>JAQGIJ010000387.1 GCA_028291285.1 Phenylobacterium sp.
CCGCCTCGAACGCCGCCCTGGCCCAGCTCGGCCCCAAGGTCCAGTGGATCGAGTCCTTCGTCACCAAGGACAAGACCTTCTGCCTCTACCTGGCCGAGGACGAGGATGTGGTGCGCGAGCACGCCCGGCTGAGCGGCTTTCCCGCCAACCGCATCACCGAGGTCGCCGGCATGATCGATCCGACGACGGCAGGCTGACGGATCAGGGGGCCGGCTCATGCTGGACGTCACGGTCGTCCTGCTCGACGATGGGCTCTCGTCGACGGCGGTCATGCCGGTGGAGATCTTCCATTCCGCCGGCACGCTGTGGAACGTGCTGCAGGGCCGGCCCCCCGAGCCCCCCTTCCGCGTCAGGACAGTTTCGGTGCACGGCCGGGCGGTGCGCAGTCCCAACGGGCTGCGCCTCCAGCCGGACGGCTCGATCGGCGACGTGGACCGCACCGACATCGTCGTGGTGCCGAGGTCCTGCTGCAGCAGATCTTCCGCCAGGAGGTCTCGATCCAGGCGTTGGCGGACAAGGCGGGCCTTGGCGCGCGCACCTTCGTGCGCCGCTTCAAGGCGGCGACCGGACGGCTGCCGGCGGCCTATGTGCAGGCGCTGCGGATCGAGGCGGCGAAGGCGCAGCTGGAGCGTGCCGCCAAGCCGATCCAGTCGATCAGCTCCGATGTCGGCTACGAGGACGTCGCCTTCTTCCGCGAGCTCTTCAAGCGCTCCACCGGCATGACGCCGGCCGAGTACCGCGCGCACTTCGCCCCGCTCAGCGTTCGCGGCCAGGCGCTGCTGGAGGCGGGCTAGCCTCCCTCTCCCCGCCCGCGGGGAGAGGGAATTCGGCCTCAGTCCTTCGCGCGTTCCTGGTAGGAGCCGTCCTCGGTCAGCACGACGATGCGCGTGCCCACGGAGATGTACGGCGGCACCATGGTCTTCAGGCCGTTGGAGAGCATGGCCGGCTTGTAGGAGGAAGACGCGGTCTGGCCCTTCACCGAGGGCTCGGTGTCGACGACTTCGAAGGTGGCCAGCCGCGGCAGGTCGAGCGCGATCGGCACGCCGTCGTGCGTCGACAGCGTCACCTGCGTGCCGTCCTGCAGGTAGGGGGCCGCGTCGCCCACCACCGCCACCGGCGTCACCACCTGGTCGTAGGTGTCCGGGTTCATGAAGTGGAAGCCTTCGCCGTCCCGGTAGAGGAAGGTATAGGGCCGCTCGTCGACGATGGCGCGCTCGACCGTCTCGGTGGTGCGGTAGCGTTCGGAGATCTTCACCCCGTCGGAGATGCGGCGCATGTCCAGCTGGGTCACCGGCGTGCCCTTGCCGGGGTGGATGTTCTCGGCGCTGAGCACGATGTAGAGCTTGCCTTCCAAGTCGACGACGGCCCCTTTCCGGAGCGAGCTGGCGGAGACCTTCACGTGTTCTAGTCCTCGATGATGCTGCGGCGGCGCGCGTGGCCGCGCGATTCCGCTAATCAATTTCTGGTCGCGCCCCTATAGCGATCCCCGCCGAAATCGCCAGTCCTTCCCCGAACGCGGTCCTTACTGTCGCAGCCTTGCCGAAGCTCGAAGCCTCTCCCTGGTGGTCCTTGGACCGACACCGCGACCGCCGGCCGTTCCTGGCGGCGCGGGCCAAGATCACGCGCGCGGTGCGGGGCTGGTTCGAGGCGCAGGGCTTCGTCGAGACCGAGACCGCCGCCCTGCAGGTCTCGCCCGGGAACGAGGCGCACCTGCACGCCTTCGAGACCGCCGCGGTCGGGCCGGCGGGCGAACGGGCGACGCTCTACCTGCGCACCTCGCCGGAGTTCGCGGCCAAGAAGCTGCTGGCGGCCGGCGAGACCCGGATCTTCGAGCTAGCCCGCGTCTGGCGCAATCGCGAGCGCGGGCCGCTGCACCATCCGGAGTTCACGCTTCTGGAGTGGTATCGCGCCGGCTCGCCCTACGAGACGCTGATGGCCGACTGCGCGGGGCTGCTGCGCCTGGCGGCGGAGACCACGGGCGCAGAGCGCTTCGCCTTCGCCGGCCGGACGGTGGATCCGTTCGCCGAACCCGAGCGGCTCACCCTCGCCGAGGCCTTCGAGGGCTTCGCCGGGATCGACCTCCTGGCCACGGTGGGCGAGGCCGGAACCACCGATCGTGACGCCCTGGCCGCGGCGGCGAAGGGCGCGGGAATCCGAGTCGCCGCCGACGACACCTGGGCCGACGTCTTCAGCCGGGTGCTGGTGGAGAAGATAGAGCCGCGGCTGGGGCAGGGGCGGGCGACCATCCTCTGCGAATACCCCGCCGCCGAGGCGGCGCTGGCGCGGCCGAAGCCGGCCGATCCCAGGGTGGCCGAGCGCTTCGAGCTCTACGCCTGCGGTGTCGAGCTGGCCAACTGCTTCGGCGAGCTCACCGACCCGGCCGAGCAGCGCCGCCGCTTCGAAGCGGAGATGGCCGAGAAGGCGCGGGTCTACGGCGAGCGCTACCCGATCGACGAGGACTTCCTGGCGGCGCTGGCGCAGATGCCGCCGGCCAGCGGCGCGGCGTTGGGCTTCGACCGGCTGGTCATGCTGGCCGCCGGGGCCCGGCATATCGAGCAGGTGCTCTGGAGCCCGGTCGCCGAAATCCCCTCTCCCGACGAAGTGGGGAGAGGGTAAGGGTGAAGGGGCGGATGGGCGGACGCCGCCAAGCCGGATGTCTGGTCGAGTGAGCGCAACATTGCCTGATCTCAGCAACCGCCGCCGGGCCGAGCCACCCCTCACCGAACCTCCTCGCCGCGAGCGGGGAGAGGGGCAGAAGACCCTCCGCTCGCCCGAGGCCCTGGCCGAGGCCGGGCTGATCGCGCCCGAGCGCCGGGCGGCGCTGGAGCAGGTGGCGGCGCGCTACGCCGTGGCGATCACGCCAGCCATCGCCGAGCTCGTGGACCCCGCCGATCCGGCCGATCCGATCGCCCGCCAGTTCGTGCCCGATGTGCGCGAGCTCGAGCGACGGCCCGGGGAGGACGGCGACCCGATCGGCGACGGCGCGCACAGCCCCGTCCCCGGAATCGTCCACCGCTATCCCGACCGGGTGCTGCTGAAGCTGACCCACACCTGCGCGGTCTACTGCCGCTTCTGCTTCCGGCGCGAGATGGTCGGACCGCAGGGATCGGGGACGCTCTCGCCGGCCGAGCTGGACACGGCGCTGGCCTATGTCGCCGGCCGCCCGGAGATCTGGGAGGTGATCCTCACCGGCGGCGATCCGCTGGTGCTCTCGCCGCGGCGGCTCCGCGAGGCGATGGCCCGGCTGGCCGCCATCGGACACGTGAAGGTCGTGCGCCTGCACACCCGCGTGCCGGTGGTGGACCCGTCGGCGGTGACGCCGGAGCTGGTCGCCGCGCTGAAGCGCCCGGACCTGGCGGTCTATGTGGCCCTGCACGCGAATCACCCGCGCGAGCTGACGCCGCCCGCCCGCGCCGCCTGCGCGCGGCTGGTGGACGCCGGCGTCCCGCTGCTCGGGCAGACCGTGCTGCTGAAGGGGGTGAACGATGACGCCGAGACGCTGGCCGGCCTCTTCCGGGCGATGGTCGAGACGCGCATCAAGCCCTACTACCTGCACCACGCCGACCATGCGCCGGGCACCGGCCACCTGCGCACCAGCCTGGCCGAGGGCCAGGCGCTGATGCGGGCGCTGCGCGGCGCCGTCTCGGGTCTCTGCCAGCCGACCTATGTGCTCGACGTGCCAGGCGGCTACGGCAAGGTCCCGGTGGGGCCGGTCTATCTGGCGGGCGAGGGTGAGGCCGCCTGCGTCGAGGACCCGAACGGCGGGCGCCATCCCTATCCGCCCCGCGGCGTGTGAGCGCAGCTTCCTGTGCACATCTCGGGGGCAAGGCGCTGTCGAGGCTCGGCTGTGGCGTCGCAGCCGCATCAACGACACGCAAGTCGCGCTATAGATTGAGACGAGGGGCTTTTCGCGACCGATTCTAGACGAGACGAGACGTGAGAAAGATGATCGAGCCGCCGTGGATCCGCAGCTATGCGCTAACGCCGAAGCGCCTGAGCGAGGGCGGCTGGGTGTGGCTCCGGCCCTACGAATGGCGCTGGGAACGGCCGGCGGCGCACCTGCCGAGCGCGGTCAATCCGCCGCGCGTGCGCAGCCGCAAGGCGAGCCTGGAGCCGAGAGCCAGCTGATCGGTCGGGCGAGCGGCCTGACTGCGCCAGGCCCTAGCTGGCGGGGCGGAACACCCACAGGCGAAAGAGCGCGAACTGGGTCACGGTATAGGTCCCCATGGCCAGCAACTGGGCGACGGTGTGCCCGACCTGGGTCTGCGGCAGGGCCATGCCGGCGAGCGTGAGGACCGCCTGGTTCAGCGCAAAGGCCAGAACCATCACCCCCACATAGCGGCGCTTGACCCCGGACGCGTGCGCCGGACCGCGGAAGACGAAGCGACCTTGCAGGAAGAGGCCGAGCGCCGCGCCGGCCAGGTAGCCCGCGGCGTTGGCGATGCGGCGGTCCACGCCCAGCCCCACGTCCAGGCTCAGGATAACCGCCAACCCCAGCGCCGTCGTCAGCACGCCCGCCCCGCCGAAGCGGGTGACGAGGCCCAGCTCGCGTCTCAGGTCAAGCGCGGGCAAGGGTGTAGTACTGCGCGCCGACGGGGATCTTGCTCATCAACGGCTCCAGCGGCCTAAGCGCCCGGAGCGGCCCGGGGAAGAAGCCGGTGTAGGTCACGTCCACCCTGGAAAATCCCGCCGCCTTCTGCCGGCGCGCCAGCTCGCCGGCGGGGATCAGCACGGCGTTCTCGTCGAACGGGCAGGTGGCGACGATGTAGCGGCTCACGGGATTGAGCGGGTTGTGCTCGAAGATCGCCATGGCGCCGCCCGGCGCGATCCGCTCGCGGAGCCGCCGGAAGATGGCCGCGTGCTCGGCCGCCTCGATGTGGTGGAAGACGCAGGCCGAGAAGATCAGGTCGTAGCCTTCGGCCGGACCGGGCGGGGCGCCGTTCGGATCGTAGGCCTTGAAGTCGGCCGCGCCGGGGAAGCGCGCGCGGGCCACCGCCAGGCTCTTTTCCGAAACGTCGACGGCGGTGATCTCGGCGTCCGGAAACGCCTCGCGCAGGTGCGGGGCGGAATTGCCGATGCCGCAGCCGAAGTCGAGCACACGCCGGGGCGTGAGCTTCAGCGTCCGCAGCCTGCGGGCGACCTCGACGATCTTGTAGCGGGCGAAATAGTCCGGGCTCTCGCCGGTGACGGCGAGGTTCGACCTGTGCGTCGCCAGATACTCCTCGGCGAACTTGTCGAATTCGGCGACCTTCATCCCCCGGCCTTCATCCCGCGGCCTTCATCGTTGCGCTTCGCGCGCGCCGGAGGCCGGCGCGGCCTGCGTCCCCCGCACCACATCGTCGATGAAGTAGAGGGGCCTGGCCTTCACCTCCAGGAAGATGCGGCCGATGTAGGCGCCCATCACCGCCAGGCAGAGGAACTGGCCGACGCCGAAGAAGACCATCATCATCGCCAGGCTCGTCCAGCCGCGCGCCACGTGGCCGGTGACGAAACCCACGACCACATAGAGCAGCAGCCCAAACGCGATCGCCGCGCCGGCGGCCGCGAGCACGACGGCGAGCTTCAGGGGCACGGTGGAGAAGCTGGTGATGCCGGCGGTGGCCAGCTTGATCATCTTCTTCAGCGTATAGCCGGTCTCGCCCGCATAGCGCGGGTCGCGGTCGTAGAGCACCTCGGTCTGGCGTCCGCCCATCCACGCCACCATGCCGCGCAGGAAGCGGTCCTGCTCCGGCATGGCGTTCAGCCGGTCCACCGCGCGGCGCGACATCAGGCGGAAGTCGCCGACGTTGTGCGGGATCGGCACCTCGCTCATGCCGCCGAGCAGCCGGTAGAAAAGGTCGGCGGTGACGAGCTTGAAGGGGCTCTCCTTGGCCCGCGAGCGCCGCTGCGCGTAGACGACGTCGTAGCCCTCGTCCATCCGCGCGCTGAGCTCGACGAGCAGCTCGGGCGGGTCCTGCAGGTCGGCGTCGATCACCAGCACCCGCTCGCCGCGCGCCAGCTTCAGCCCGGCGGTCACCGCCAGCTGGTGACCGTAGTTGCGCGCCAGGCTGACGCCGATCACGCCCGGGTTCGTCTCCGCCAACTGCAGGATCAGCGGCCAGGTGCCGTCGCGCGAGCCGTCGTTGACCAGCAGCAGCTCAAAGGACTCGCCCGCCACGGCGCGGCAGGCCTCGACCATGCGGCCGACGAAGGCCGGCAGCGTCTCCTGCTCGTTGTAGCAGGGGGCCACGACCGAGAGCGCCGGGCCGGCCGCGGCCGTAAGCTGCCTCAGAGGAACCGTTTCGCCGCGCGTCGCAGGGGTCATGAGCCGCCATGTCGCCAGGGCTGGAGGACAGGTCAAGGGCAGATGCGCCGCAAAACCGCCCCGGCCCGCGGCGTATCAGCCGAAAGGCGCCCTGGAAACGGCGTTGAGGCTTCACCAGATGGGACCCCATGAGCCCTTTGCGCACCGCCGCCCTGACCCTCGTCCTCGCCGCCGCGACCGCGGCGCCCGCCGCCGCCCAACCACAGACTATCGCGCCGGGCTATTGGGAGACGACCAACCAGGTCCTTTCGCCGCTGCATTCCACGAAGACCGAGCGCCGCTGCATCCGGCCGGCGGACGTCGCCAAGTTCATGGAGGGCCCGGGCAACCACATCTACCGCTGCACCTATCCGACCCGGGTGTTCCGCGACGGCGTGATCGAGCTCAAGGGCAGCTGCAAGAGCCGCGACGGGGCGCCGTTCCCGATCGCCGGCTCCGGGAGCTTCACCCGCGAGAGCTTCCACCTCGAGGCCCAGGCCTCGGCGCCGCTCGGCCCCATCAAGATTCCCGTGCGGGCGGTGACCGACGCCCGCCGGCTGGCGGCCGAATGCCCGGCCGAGCCCCCGCCCGCGGAGCCCGCGCCGAGCGACGCCGCCGGCAACGCGGAGTAGCCGGCCGAGCGGCGGCAATCATGTCCGAAAACCGCGAGACTTGGCCGGCCCGCCGTGTGCAAGGTCGGCGGCATGGACCTGGACTTCGAAGCCTGCCGGCGCGCCTTCGCCACCCGCGACCCGCGGTTCGACGGGCGCATCTTCTGCGGCGTCAAGACGACGGGGATCTACTGCCGCCCGGTGTGCCCGGCGCGGACGCCCAAGCCTGAGAACGTCGTCTTCTTCCCCTCGGCCGCGGCGGCCCAGGCGGCAGGATTCCGCCCCTGCCTGCGCTGCCGGCCCGAGGCCTCGCCGGACCTGGGCGCCTGGCGCGGCACGTCGAACACCGTCTCGCGCGCGCTGGCGCTGATCGAGGCGGGTGCGCTCGACGCCGGCGACGTCGACGGCCTGGCCGCGCGGCTGGGCGTCGGCGAGCGGCAGCTCCGCCGCCTGTTCCGCCAGCACCTCGGCGCCTCGCCGGTGGCGGTCGCCCAGACCCACCGGGTGCTGCTCGCCAAGCAGCTGATTCAGGAGACCCGGCTGCCGATGACCGAGGTGGCGCTGGCCGCTGGCTTCGGCAGCGTGCGGCGGTTCAACGAGACCTTCCAGCAGCTGTTCGACCGCCCGCCGGGCGCGCTGCGCCGCTCGCGGGCGCCTGCCGAGAGCGCCGGCGACGCCGGCGTCACCGTGCGGCTCGCCTACCGCGCCCCCTACGACTGGGCCGGCGTGATCGCCTTCCTGACCGCCCGCGCGATCCCTGGCGTCGAGGCTGTGGCCCCGGACCGCTACGCCCGCACCCTGCAGGTGGACGGCGCGCGTGGCCTGGTGATCGTCCGGCCGGCCGCGGGCGAGGCTCTCGAAGCGGAGATCCGCTTTCCCAAGCTCCAAGCCCTGCCGGCGGTGATCGCCCGCGTGCGGCGCGTCTTCGACCTCTCCGCCGACCCGGAGCTGATCGGCGCGCACCTGAGCCAGGACGCCGTCCTCGCGCCGCTGGTCTGCGCCCGGCCGGGCCTTCGCGCGCCGGGCGCCTGGGACGGCTTCGAACTCGCGGTGCGCGCGATCCTCGGCCAGCAGATCACGGTCGTCGCGGCCCGCAACCTCGCCGCGCGCCTGGTTGAAGCCTTCGGCGAGCCGATCGAGGATCCCGCCGCCCAGGCGCTCGGCCTGACACGGCTGTTCCCCACGCCGGACCGGCTGGCCGGGCAGGACATCGCGGCGCTCGGCATGCCGCGTTCCCGCGGCGCGGCGCTGGAGGCGCTGGCCCGGACGGTCGCCGCCGATCCCACCATCTTCACCCCCCGCGCCGACCTGGAGAGCGCGATCGCCGCGCTCTCCGCCCTTCCAGGCGTCGGCGAGTGGACGGCGCAGTACATCGCACTTCGCGAGCTGCGCGAGCCCGACGCCTTCCCGCATGGCGACGTAGGCCTGATGCGGGCGCTGACGGACGAGACCGGCCAGCGGCCCAGCGCCCAGACCCTGCTCGCGCGCGCCGAGGCGTGGCGGCCGTGGCGCGCCTACGCCGCCCAGCACCTGTGGGCCGCCGACGCGGCCCAGCCTCAACCCCAGCTAAAGGCCAAGAGGACCCGCAAAGATGACCGACGCGCAGCCTGACGCCCTGATCCTCGACCGCCTGGCGACGCCGATCGGCGAGGCGCTGCTGGTCCACGACCCGGCCGGCGTGCTCCGGGCCTTCAACTGGACTGACTACGAGCCGCAGATGCGCGCCTGGATCGCCCGCCGCTATCCGGCCGCCCGGCTCGCCGAGGGGCGCGCGCCGGCCGAGGCGCGGGCGGCGTTCGAGGCCTATTTCGCGGGCGATCCGCGGGCCCTGGAGGCGGTCCGCTGGCGCGCCTCGGGGACCGCCTTCCAGCTCGGCGTCTGGCAGGCGCTCTGCGCCATCCCGGCCGGCGAGACGCTCAGCTACGCGGGCCTGGCGGCGAAAATCGGCCGGCCGACGGCGATGCGCGCCGTAGGCCTGGCGAACGGGGCCAATCCGGTGGCGCTGGTGGTCCCCTGCCATCGGGTGATCGGCGCCAACCGTACGCTCACCGGCTACGGCGGCGGCCTGCACCGCAAGCGCTGGCTGCTGGCCCACGAGGGGGCCACGTTCAGGGAGCTAGCCGCCGCCTGACGCGCCGGAACAGCATCGGGATCAGCGAGAGCGCGGTCAGCGCCGCCAGCGGCAAGATCACGCCGGGCGCGCGGACCGCCTCCGCCAGCGACCGCTCCGAGCCCAGCGAGGCGCCGAGGCCCGCGCCCAGGCTCGCGTAGATCAGCGCCGTGGGCGCGCCGCCGAGGAACGTCCCCAGGGCGTAGGGCCGCAGCGGGACCGCCGCCAGGCCCGAGGCGATGTTGACCAGCGGGAAGGGGAAGAAGGGGATCAGCCGCAGGGTCACGATGTAGGAGAAGGCGTTGCGGCCGAAGCCCTGCATGATCCGCTGCAGCCGCGGGTCGCGCTCGGCGCGAGCCACCAGGACGTGCGCGAAGGCCGAGCGCGTCGCGGCGTAGGTCAGCATCGCGCCTCCGGTGGCCCCGACGAGCACGGCCGCGCCGCCGATCCACGGGCCGAACACCAGCCCGCCCACCAGGCTCAGCATCAGAGCGACGGGCAGGCAGGCGCCCGTCAGCACCGCGTAGGCGAGGACGAACAGCCCCACCGCCAGGACCGGGGCCTCCGCGGCGGAATCGCGAAGCTCGGCCTGGCGATGGCCGAGCTCGGCGGGCGAGAGCGCGTGCGGCAGGCCCGCCCACCAGGCCACGGCCGCGATCGCCGCAAGGATCGCCAGCGGCGCGAAGCGGATCAGCCGCGAACGCGGCGACGGCGGCTCGGGCGGAGGTTCGTGGGCGGAAGGACTCACCTGGCCTTCTTAGCAGAGCCACGCCTGGCCCGCGGCCTTCGCCTGCGCCGCGGAGAACATTGCGGAAATTTCACCTTCGGCGCCGTCGCCCTGCGGCGCCGCTTGGAGTATGGAGACGATGAGAAGAGCCGTATCTGGCCCGGGAGGCGGCTGATGGCGACATTGACGGAGATCGTGGCGACGGTGGTGGTTCATTCCTCCGCCGCGGCCCTGTCGCATTTCGGAGTGACCCTGGCGCCGGCCGAGGTGGTGCAGCCCGCACCGGCCCCCGTGGTGGAGCGCGTCGTCGCCCGCTCGCCGCGCGCGGCGGAAAAGCTGGTCAACTGCAGCAAGCTGCGCCCCCACGCTTCAGCCGTCCGGGTCTGATCGTTCGGGCCTGAGGCCGGCGCTGCGGCCGCGGCATTTCCCCGCGACATTCCCCCGCGACATTCGGTGGCAGGAATCGGATTGATTCGCGCCGCTGTTGGCCTGAGCAGGCTTCGCGGGTAATCCTTGTGCGCACGGCGGCGGGTTCGGGGCGAGCTTGCCGGCCGCACCGGGAAGGCGCGCATGAAGATTACCCGACGCCGGCAGCCGACGGATTTCGGAGCCTCGAACGACGACCGCCTTGCGGCCAAGGCCGCCGCCGTGCCGTCCGCGGCTGCGGCCGCCGCACCCGGAACGCCCGCCGCCGAGGTCGAGTCGCCGCCCGCGGCGAGTGCGAGAGACTGGGTCCTGCCGGCGCCG
>JAQGIJ010000438.1 GCA_028291285.1 Phenylobacterium sp.
TGACCGTCCCCTCCGCTGCCTCCGCCAAGGTCGTCCGGCTCGACGCGCCGGCGCTCTCCGACTTTCTCCACGGCGCCTTTCCGCCTGAGGTGCGGCCGCGCCTGGGCCAGGTGGTCAGCGTCGAGCCTGGTCATGTGCGCATGAGCCTCGAGCCCGGCCCGGAGAGCTTGCGGCCGGGCGGCATCGTCTCCGGCCCTACGCTGATGGCCCTGGCGGACGTCGCGGCTTACGCCGCAGTGCTCGCCCACATCGGTCCCGTGCCGATGGCGGTGACCAGCACCTTGAACATCAGCTTCCTGCGGCCTTGCCGCGCCGCGCAGGTGAACGCCGATGCGCGACTGCTCAGGCTGGGGCGGAGGGCCGCCACCGTCGACGTGCGGATGTGGCAAGGCTCCGAAGACGAGTTGGTGGCGCAAGCGACCGTGGGCTACGCGCTTCCGGCGTCCGGCGGCGGCGCCTAGCGCGACGTTTCGGCGCCGAAATTTTCATGGCCAACGCAGGCGCGGCGTCAGCTGCTTGAGGCTCGGATTCGCCTGAGACACGAACTTATTCTTCTCTTCTCTCCTGTGAGGAGAAATACGGAACCGGGCGGATCTCCGGGGTTTGCAGCTATGCGCTTCCTGATCGACACACTTGACGCGCTGGTAGGAGCCCCCGGTCCCCCGTCAGGATCGGGGGCTCTTTCCTTTGGGAAGCGCGGCGTTGAGTTCTCGAGGCGGCGCGCCGGATGCCGAGATCGGCGCGCCGTGAAGCTGGGCCTGAGCAAGTATACTTCCGCGTGCGGCCCAGGTTACCTGCGTTCATTCCGACACCCCAACCACTTCGTTCATCCGCCATCCATCTCGACGTCTTTATAGAGTCGCATCCAATCTCGGTGCGATCGATGGATTTCGGAAGCTATACAGTCACGCAAGTCTTCCTGGTCGTCTGGCGCTGGCGTCTTTCCGATGCGCTCGGCGGCGAGACCGGGCTGAGCATCAGCCTCGCAGCCGCACGCTTCGCGGCGCGGGGCCGGATCCGGCGCGTTCGGGAGGCCCGCGCAGCCGCTGGCTCCGGCCGCGACGCGGCATAGGGACCGGGGTGGCCTGCCGTCAAACGCGCCCGCTTGCAGCTATATGTGTGACACCTGACAGACTCAATGCGACGCGGGCGCTAGGGTGTCCAGATCGTCGGTGAGATGTCTGAGCGCCGGCGGCTGAGAGATCAGGTTCAACCTGAGTGCTCCCCTCGATGCAGGAACTCAACGTGCCGATCTATAGCCTCTATCCCACCCGCGCCGATGGATCTTCCCTGAGCTTTTCTATGGTGGAGTTCACCTCCGACGACCAAGCCTTGCGCCAGGCGCGCAAGCTGTGCGCGGAGCACGGCAGCTGCGACCACGTGGTCGTCTGGGAGGAGGACCGCCTCGTCGGCTCGATCGACAAGCCGACGCCCGCAAGCGAACCCCCGCAAGAGGCCGGCCGCACCGCCGCCTAGCCGCGGCCGTCAGGCCCCCTCTCCGAGCGGAGAAGGGGCCCGCCTGGCAATGTGCAGCCTACCAGCCGCGGTAGCTGTAGCCGCCGTCGCCACCGTAATAGCGGCTCTGACCCGAGTAGCGGCCGCCCTCGCCGTAGCCGTACCGGCCGTCGTCGCGCCCCCGGTGATGGTGGCGGTCGCGGCGGTTGTCGTAGCGGTCGTACTGGTCGGGGCGACCGTCGTGGTCGCGGTCCTGGTTCCATTCGCGGGCATCGGGGATGCCGTCCCGATCGCTGTCGCGCCACGCACCGCGCTGATAGCTGTTGTTGTAGCCGTAGCCGTATCCGCCACCGTAGCCGTTGCCGTAGCCGTAGGGCTGGGCGGCGGCAGCGCCGCCGATCATGGCGATGGCCGCCGCCGCGCCTGCGAGAATAAGCTTCTTCATGGCAGTCTCCTTCCCTGAAACAAATACAGGGCCGACCCTGAACTCGAGGGGCGGGCGCCATTCACAGGGGGTTCATCGCCGGGCCGCGGGTGGAGACCGTGGCGGCCGTCGCAGATTGAATCTCGCCACAGGCCGATGCGATGGGGCGATCGATGCCAGATGAACCGAACCCGGCCGCGCTTCGCCTGCTGATCCGCGAGCTGAAGAGCCCGCTGGCCGGGCCGTTCAGCTTCGAGCTCGCCGCCGGCGCCTGCGCCGTGATCAGCGGTCCGTCCGGCTCCGGCAAGAGCCTCTTCCTGCGCATGATCGCCGATCTGGACCCCAACGAGGGCGAGGCCAGCATCGACGGCGCATCGCGCGCGGCGATGAGCGCGCCGGAGTGGCGGCGGCGCGCGCCCTATGTGGCCGCCGACGCGGGCTGGTGGCTCGACGAGGTGAACGCTCACTTCGCCCCGGACCAGCAGGCCAACGGCCGGGCGCTGGCCCAGCGGCTCGGCCTGACCGACGGCCAGTTCGACGGGCCGGTGCGGCGGTTGTCGACGGGCGAGCGCCAGCGGCTGGCGATCATCCGCGCGCTGGTGCTGGAGAGCCGGGTGCTGCTGCTCGACGAGCCGACCGGCGCGCTCGACCCGGAGGCCACCGGGGCGGTGGAAGACCTGCTGAAGGCGCGGCTCGCCGGCGGCGCCGCCATTCTCATGGTCAGCCACGACGGCCGGCAGGCGGAGCGGCTGA
>JAQGIJ010000270.1 GCA_028291285.1 Phenylobacterium sp.
GACGCGGTGGCGCAGAGTCTGGTGCGCGCGGGCCGCAGACTGTCCGACATGATGATGGACGCGCCCTGGACCGTGGCCTTCGTCGAGCGGCCGAACCGGCCCTCGCCCGACGCCGCCGGCGCCACCAGAATCAGCGCCGCCTTCAAGCTGGCCGAACAGCTCGGGGGCGCGAGCCTCGTGCTCACCGGGGACGACCTCGTCGCCACCCTTCTCGAGTACACGCGCCAGACCAACGTCACCCAGATCGTCGTCGGCAAGGCCCGGCCCGCGCGGTGGCGCGCCCTGTTCGGCCGGGCGCTCATCCCGCTCCTCGCCGAGCAGGTCACCGGCGCGGCGCTGCACATCATCACCGAGGACGTCCACACCGAACCGGAGCCGGCGGTGAAGGCCGAGGCGGCGAGCCTGCTTTCGGCATGGCGCGGGCACCTGGGTTCGCTCGCCCTGGTGGGTGTGGCCGGCGCGTTCGCCGGCGTCGTGGATCAGTTCTCCCACGGCGCCAACCTGGCGATGATCTTCCTGGTCAGCGTGCTGGTCAGCGGGCTCGCCTTGGGCCTCTGGCCGGCGGTGACCGCCGCCGCCGCCGCCGCCTTCGCCTACAACTTCTTCTTCCTGGAGCCGCGGCTGTCGTTCACCATCGGCCACACCGCGGACCTGTTCACCTTCCTGGTGTTCTTCGCCGTGGCCCTGACCACCGGCTGGCTGACCGGCCGCATCCGCGACCAGGGGCTGGCGATGTCCCGCCGCGCTTCGGCCATCACGGCGCTGCTGGCGGCGAGCCGCCGGCTCTCGGCGGCCGCCGGGCGGGAGGAGGCGGCCCAGGCCCTGGCCGAGCAGCTGGCGGCGGCGACCGGGGGCGGCGCGGTGGTGCTGCTCCCCGGTGGCGAGGATGTGGTTCCGCTTGCCGCCGCCCCGGGCATGCCGGTCCTCGGTCCCGCGGACCTGGCCGCCGCGCGCTGGGCCTGGCAACACGGCGAGCCGGCCGGCGCGGAGACCGGCACCCTGCCGAGCGCCATCTGGACCTACCGGCCGCTGCAGGGCCTCCGCGCGCGGTCCGGCGTGGCGGCCATCGAGGCCAGGGCGCTGCACACCGACGAGGGCGTGCGCTTCGTCTCGGCGCTGCTCGACCAGGGCGCGGTGGCGCTGGAGCGCGCCGAGTTCGCCGCCGACGCGGCCGATGCGGAAGCGCTTCGCCGCTCCGACAAGCTCCGCTCGGCCCTGCTCAATTCGGTGAGCCATGACCTGCGCACGCCGCTGGCGACGGTGCTGGGTTCGGCCACGACGCTGCTCGAGTACGACGACGCGCTCGAGAAACCCGTCCGCCTGGACCTGCTCGCCAGCATCCGTGAGGAGGCCGAACGGCTGAACCGCTACGTCGGCAACCTGCTCGACATGACGCGCCTGGAGGGCGGCGGGCTCAACATCCGCAGCGACTGGGTCGATGTCCGCGACATCCTCGGCGCGGCGCTGGAGCGCGTCTCGCGCCGTCTGGGCGAGCGCAAGGTCACGCGGGACTTCCCGCCGGAGCTCGCCCTGGTGAAGGCGGACCAGGCGCTGCTGGAGCAGGCGCTGGTCAATATCCTCGAGAACGCCATCGCCTACAGTCCGGACAACTCCACCATCGAGCTTGCGGCCTACGAGGACCGTAACAATGTGGTGCTCAGCATCGAGGACGAGGGCGGCGGCATCCCCACGGCCGAACTGGAGCGGGTGTTCGAGAGGTTCCGCCGCATGGAGGAGTCCAGCGACCGCGGCAAGGGCGCGGGACTGGGCCTGGCCATCTCCAAGGGCTTCGTCGAGGCGATGGGCGGCCGGATTGCGGCGGCCAGCCCGATCCACGACGGCCGGGGGACCCGCATCCTGATCAGCCTGCGCAAAGAGGCCACGATGGAAACCAAGCGTGTCCAGCAACATGCATAGAGCCCGCGTCCTCGTCGTCGACGACGAACCCCAGATGCACCGCTTCCTGGGCCCCGCGCTGAATGCCGCGGGCTATGATCCGCTGCGGGCCGACACCGGCCGCCAGGCATTGGCGGAGATCGCGCGGCGGCCGCCGGACGCGGTGGTGCTCGACCTCGGCCTGCCCGACATTGACGGGCAGGAGGTGCTGAGGCGGGTGCGCGAATTCTACCAGGGACCGATCGTGATCCTGTCGGCCCGCGACCGGGAGATCGAGAAGATCGAGGCCCTGGACGCCGGCGCCGACGACTATGTGGAGAAGCCGTTTCGGGTCGGCGAGCTGCTCGCGCGGCTTCGCGTGACCATGCGCCGGCAGCTGCGCCAGCAGGAGCCGACGCCGCCGGTGGTCCACGCCGGCGACCTGGTGATCGACATGCCGCGCCGCCTGGTCACCCGGGGCGGGGAGCCGGTGCATCTCTCGCCCAAGGAATACGAGCTGCTCGCCAAGCTGGCGGAGGCGGACGGCAAGGTGCTGACTCACAAGGCGCTGCTGGTCTCGCTCTGGGGCCCGGCGCACGTCGACGACATGCAGTACCTGCGGGTCTTCATCGGCCAGTTGCGCCAGAAGATCGAGGCCGACCCCTCCGCGCCCAAGCTCATCCTGACCCAGCCGGGCATCGGCTACAGATTCATGGCCGACGAGGCGATCCGCCCGGCTACGCCTTGAGCCCTTGCGCCGCGGGCTCCGCCTGCAGGGCGGTCGCCAGGTAGGCGGCGACCACGTCGACGAAGTTCTCCGGCTTGGCGGGCCGCCCGCCGTCCGCGCGGGTGAAGTCCACGCCCGTCACCCACTGGCCGCCCGCCGGCGTCGCGACAGGCCAGAATTCGAACTTCGCCTGATCGTAGGGATAGGTCTCGCCGCGGGTGTGCAGGCGCCCCTCGAGCGCGCCGCGCGCGGCCTCCTCATCGGCGGGGGTGATCTCCGGGCGGCCGGCGGACGCCACGCAGCGAAGTCGCTCGCCGTCCTTGACGAAGATGACGGCGGGGCCCCGGAAGATCTGGTGGAGTGCGGTTGCGGCGGCCTGCAGGATCTCCGCCGGAGCGCGCGCCTCGATCACCACGTGCGCCAGGCTCTGCAGCGCCTCGGCCTGGGCGGCCGCGCGCCGGGCCTCCAGGGCGCGTCCGCGGGATTCCGCCGCCAGCGTGGTCACGATCGCCGCGATCACCATCAGCAGGCCCGCGGCCCAGATGTCGGAGGGGCTATCGATCCGGAACGAGTAGTAGGGCTGCGTGAAGAAGAAGGCGAAGGCGAGCACGCTGGCGATGACGGCGGCCACCGCAGGTCCCCAGCCGAACGCCGTCGCGGCGGCCACCACGGGCAGGACATAGATCAGCGTCAGGTTCGGCGCCGCAATCAGCTCCTTGACCACGAAGGCGAGCAGCGTCGCCGCGCCCACCAGGAGCAGGGCCGTGGCGTATTGCGCCGCCAGCGGCAGCCGCCCGGACGACTCCGCCCAGCTCTCCGGACGATCCGGGGCGGACGCCCCCATCGACGCGTCCTCAGGCGCTACCAGATCCGACATGGCCGTCCTCCGGGCCTCCGCCCGCCCAATCCCAGCTCAAATCTACGACCCCTCGGCATAAAGGATCGATAGGGAATCCAGCTGCTGCGGCTTCGCGCCGTTAAGCGCGACCGGTCGGGACGAGGGCAGGGCGGACGCTGGCGGTTCCGGATCGCGCCAGCGCGCCGAACTGAGCGCGGTAGTCGGTCGGGCTCAGGCCCAGATGGCGGCGAAAATGGTGGCGCAGGGTGGCGGGGCCGCCGAACCCGCTTCGCCGGGCGACCTCTTCGATCGACAGGTCAGCGGCCTCGAGAAGCGCCCGGGCGCAGTCGACCCGCGCACTGACCAGCCAGGCGCCGGGCGTCAGGCCCGTCGCCTCTAGGAAGCGGCGATTGAAGGTGCGTTCGCTCATGGCGGCCAGGTGGGCGAGCTCGGCGATGGTCCAGGGGTGTTCCAGCCGGGTGCGCACCTCGTCGAGCAGTTCCGCAAGCCTCGAGCGCTCGTGCGACGGCACCGGCTTTTCGACGTATTGCCGCTGGCCGCCATTGCGATGGGCCGGCAACACCAGCCGCCGGGCCACATGGTTGGCGATGTCGGGGCCATGGTCGCGGCGCACCAGATGCAGCGCCAGGTCCAGGCCGGCCGCACTGCCGGCCGAGGTGAGGATCTCGCCCTCGTCCACATAGAGGACGTCCGGATCGAAGATCAGGTCGGGGAAGGCGGCGGTCAGCTGCTCGGCGTAGCGCCAATGGGTGGTCACCCGGCGGCCGGCCAGCAGGCGCGCGGCCGCCAGCACGAACACGCCGGAGCAGATCGACATCAGGCGGGCGCCACGCGCGTGGGCCCGCTGCAGCGCCTCGATCAGCGCCGCTGGCGGCGGGACGTCCGGGCCCTTCCAGCCTGGCACGACGATGGTGCCGGCGCCTTCCAGGGCCTCTAGCCCCTGGTCCGCCTCGACGCGCAGTCCCCCGCAGGCCCGCATCGGCCCTGGCTCAACCGCGCAGGTCACCAGCCGGTACCAGTCGGGTCCCAGCTCCGGGCGCGGCAGGCCGAACACCTCGACCGCGATCCCGTACTCGAAGGTGCACAGGCCGTCATAGACCAGGACGGCGACGAGCGGCCCGGGTGCGGTTCGTGCGGGGCGATGCTTTGGCATGATCCTTACGAACATAGGCAAATCCGCCACTCGCGGCAACGCGGCAAGGGGCGCACGTCAGGGCGTCAGTTCCCTGGAGGCTCGCATGTCCAACGTCACCGCCATTCCCGCCGCCCCGCCGGCCGAAGCGCTGAAGCACTTCGAAGACGAATTCACCTTCGAGACCGACTGCTCCGATGTCCACGCGGCGCGTCAGGCCGGACCGTACGACTTTGTCCTGCTCGATGTCCGCAGCCGCCAACTCTACGAGGAGGGTCACGTGCCCGGCGCGATCAACCTGCCGCACGGCAAGATCATCGCCAGCAAGCTGGAGGCCTGGCCGAAGGACACCCTGTTCGTGACCTATTGCGCAGGCCCGCATTGCAACGGCGCGGCGCGCGGCGCCCTGCGTCTGGCTGCGCTCGGCCGGCCGGTGAAGATCATGGCCGGCGGCGTCATGGGTTGGCTCGACGAGGGCTACGGCCTCGAACGGGTTCCGGAACCCGCCTGACCCCACTAGGCGCCTCAGCGAAGGCTCCACGGCGCAGATCAGGTCGCGCGACGACGCAAGCCGCCACTCAGGCGAGCGGCGCGCCGTGGCGTTGTTCGTAGATGGCGCGGAACGACGGCTCGAACGGCCGCCGGCAAGGCCCGGTGACCGAGCGACGCTTGCTCGGATCGCTGACGTTGCCGTTGGGGGTGCCTGGGATCGGGTTCACCACCAGCTCCGCGGGCTTTCCGCTCCAGGCTGCGGCGTAGTCGCACCACTGGCGCTGGGTGACCACCTCGTCGCCGCACCAGTTGATGATCGCCGCCGGCGTGGCCGCGGCGTCCAGCAGCGCCTCCAGCTGCTCGGACATGTCGTCGATGTGGATCGGCGAATGCGGATACGGATCGGCGAAGGTCACCACCTTCTTGCCTGCGACGACGGTGTCCATGTTGAGGACGGGCATCACGTCCATATCCGGACCGTAGAGGGTGTTCAGCCGCATCACGGCGACCGGCAGGTCGAAGGCTTCGGCGCAGAACCGGGCGACGGCCTCCAGGCTGACCTTGGAGACAGGGCTCGTCGGCGCCCAGGGGGCCCAGGCGCGGCCGATGTCCGCGCGTTCGGAAAGCGGCGTGAACACATCGGCGGGCGGCGAATAGACCGCTGTCGAGGAAACCACCAGGGCCGCCTTGGCCCGTCGGCAATGCTGCAGCACCTTGCCGGCGCCGATGGCGTTGACGTCCACCGCCTCGAGGAACTCGTCGGGGCCGCGGCGCGTGTGCGACAGGTGCAGCACATAGGTGAAGTCCTGCGGCAGCGCCGACAGGTCGGGCTTGCCGAGGTCGACGGACACGGGCCTCATGCCGGCGGCGGCCACGGCGTCGCGTCCACGCGGCGCGGTGTTCATGGCGCCGGCCCGCTGGCCGGCGTAGCGGGCGAGGCCCCAGACCTCATTCTCGCGCGCCAGATAGGTCCCGAGCTTCATCCCCACATGACCGCTCGCGCCGGTGACCAGGATCTTCTCGCCGGAGATCATGCCAATTCCTCCCTATGAGCGCCTATCGGGCGCCCCACGGCCGAGCATTTATACCCGCATGCGAAGACGGGCGACCAAGTGCGGCGCCAAGAAACTGAAGTGTAGCTCTCGCGCCGACGCGAAAGGGCCGGACGTCCGGCCTCGTCACGGCAGCAAGCCGTCCGCCGACCCCGTGGCTATTCCTGGAGGTAGGTCGGCGCGGAGAGATTGCGCGCCGGGAAGAGCGGAACATCGGCCTGGGTGAGGATGCCGGGCCGCGCAGCGCAGACCCAAGGGATGGCGCTGACCGCGCTCACCGGGGTCAGGTTCATGCCCTGCGAACGCGTGATCTCGACGTCGAGGTTCGGGTCGCCCGCGACACGGATGAACTTGGTGTTCTCCCGCCCTGTCCCCTTGGCCGACCTGGGCCAGTCGGGGCCCGCCTCTTCGTGCAGGCGCAGGAGCTTGTGATAGACGATGAACGGCTTGCCCGCGACCATGGCGCTCACGGTCCAATAGGTGGCGGCCGTCTTGCCGGCCTTGACCAGGCCGTAGGCGGTGGCCTCGAAGTCGCGATCGACGGCGGCGGTCCGCCATTCCTCTCTGAACTCGTCCACCTTGACGCCCAGGAAGTCGGCGATCCCGCGCAGGGTGTCGGTGTGCCAATGCGCGCCGACGTCGGAGGTGAACATCGGTGGACGGTAGTCCAGGTCCTCGTTGAAGCCGTACATCCGCAGCGAGGCTGCGCCCGTGTAGTGGCGCACCCAGGCCAGCGCGCCCAGATCGATCCGGTCGATCCTGCCGCACACCGAGAGCAGGCCGAAGAGGACGTG
>JAQGIJ010000451.1 GCA_028291285.1 Phenylobacterium sp.
AGGCGCCGCCGCGGCGGGCGCCGGCCTGGACACGGGCGGGATGGTCGGCTTGGCCGCCGCTTGGGCGGGCGGCGAGGGCGGCGGCTTGGCCGGCTGCGCCTGGGCGAAGCGCAGCGGCGCCGTGCTCAGCGGCGGCTGGAAGGCGGTGTCGCAGGTCGCGCGCCAGGCGGCTTGCAGGGTGGTGCCGGGATTGGGCCGGCGCCACTGGCTCTCGGCCGGCGCCAGCTCCACGCCTTCGCCGGTGGGCCGCCGGGCGCCGTAGCCGGTGGTCGCGCCCAGCCGCACCTGGCCGCCGCCGCAGTCGACCTCCAGCAGCATCTCCCAGGCGAGCACGCCGCCGCGCGCGGCCGCCTCAGGGGTGAGCGCCTCGGCGCGCAGCAGGACCGTCCTGGTTCCGCTGTCGGCCTGGCCGCGCGAGAGGATGGCGGTCGCCACCAGCGGCGTCAGCGCCACCACCTGATCGGGCCTCAGGTCGGTCGCCCGCACCAGCCAGGAGGAGACCGCCTCGCGGTCCAGGCTCGTCGGGTAGCTGGTGTCGGCCCGGGCCGAGGCGGGCGCCAGCAGGGACGCCAGGCCCGCGCTCAGCTGGACGGCGAGGGCGAAGGCTGCGGCTCGACGGCGGACTCGCTCGGCCGCGCCTGCAGCATGCCCTGCTTCAGCATGACGCCCTGCAACTCCTGCATCTTGTTCAGCATCTCGGCGACGCCGCGGGCGGAAAGGATGATGCGACAGGCGGTGTAGGACCATCGTTTGGGCTCCGCGATCGGGTTGCCGGGCGCCGTCTGCGCCGGGTCCGTCCTCGTCACCGTGAACTCCATCCTCACCAGGCCGCCGTCGAAGAACAGGTGCTCGAGGCGATCGGCGAAGACCTCGCTGATCTCGGGCCGGTCGATGTATTTCGGCTCCGGGGAGCTTGGCGATTTTGGCTTCATCAGACCGTCCTGAGTTGAGCGGCGCTCCCGGGACAACGACCACATTCGCCCAACGTTGCGCCGGCCGCTGCGCCAAATGATTTGCCCGGCGCCCTTGCCCCCTATGGCGGCTTCCGCTTATACCCGCGCCGCAAAACGAGGTGTCTCCATGGAGATTCGCGAAGGGCTGACCTTCGACGATGTTTTGCTCGAACCGGGCGCGTCCGACGTGATGCCAACCCAGGTGGATGTGGCCACCCGGTTCACGCGAGAGATCAAGCTGAACATACCGCTCGTGTCCGCGGCGATGGACACGGTCACCGAAAGCCGGCTGGCCATCGCCATGGCCCAGAATGGCGGGGTGGGCATCCTGCACCGCAACCTGACGGTCGAGGAACAGGCCGACCAGGTGCGCGAGGTGAAGCGCTACGAGAGCGGGATGGTGATCAACCCGCTGACCATCGGGCCCGAGACGCCGCTGAGCGAGATCCGCCAGATCAAGGCGCGCCGGAAGATCTCCGGCTTTCCCGTGGTCGACGAGGCCGGGAAGCTCTGCGGCATCCTGACCAACCGTGACATGCGCTTCGAGACCCGCGACGACACGCCGGCCAAGGTGCTGATGACCCGGGAGAACCTGGTCACGGTGCGCGAGGGAGTCAGCCAGGCCGAGGCCCGCGACCTGCTGCGCCGGTACAAGATCGAGCGGCTGATCGTCGTCGACGACGAGAACCACGCGGTGGGCCTGATCACCGTCAAGGACATGGAGAAGGCCGAGCAGCACCCGCATGCGGCCAAGGACGCGCAGGGCCGCCTCCTGGTCGGCGCGGCCTCCACCGTGGGCGACGCGGGCTACGAACGCTCGATGGCGCTGGTGGACGCGGGCGTCGACGTGGTGGTGATCGACACCGCCCACGGCCACAACGTCGACGTCGCCAAGGCCGTGGGCCGCATCAAGCGCGAGACCAACCGCGTGCAGATCGTCGCCGGCAACGTCGCCACCTATGACGGCGCGCGGGCGCTGATCGACGCCGGCGCGGACGCGGTGAAGGTGGGGATCGGCCCGGGCTCGATCTGCACCACCCGGATCGTCGCCGGCGTGGGCGTGCCGCAGCTCACCGCCATCGCCGACGCGGTCCGCGCCGCCGTCGCCGCCGGCGGCGACGTGCCGATCATCGCCGACGGCGGGATCAAGTACTCCGGCGACCTGGCCAAGGCGCTCGCGATGGGGGCCTCGGTGGCCATGATGGGCTCGGTCTTCGCCGGCGTCGACGAGGCGCCGGGCGAGGTCTTCCTCTACCAGGGGCGCTCCTACAAGGCCTACCGGGGCATGGGCTCGCTGGGGGCGATGTCGCGCGGCTCGGCCGACCGCTACTTCCAGAAGGAGGTGACGGACCAGCTGAAGCTGGTGCCCGAGGGCATCGAGGGGCAGGTGCCCTACAAGGGCCCGATCGCGCCCATCCTGCACCAGATGGTCGGCGGCTTGCGCGCCGCCATGGGCTATGTCGGCGCGGGCACCCTCGAGGACTTCCGCACGCGGGCCCGCTTCATCCGCATCACCGGCGCCGGCCTGCGCGAAAGCCACGTCCACGACGTGACGATTACGCGCGAAAGCCCGAACTATCCGGGCGGGGTGTAATCCGGCTGGCGGAATTCTTCGTCGTCATTGCGAAGAGCCAACGGGTCGCGCGAATGCGCGCCCGATGACAGGCTCCGCGACGAAGCAATCCATTCCATCGCTTGCGGAGGCATGGATTGCTTCGCTACGCTCGCAATGACGAAAAACAAAAAACCAGAGGAAACAGCCATGCCCCAAGGCAAACGCATCGTTCTCGCCGCTCGCCCCAAGGGCGAACCGAAGCCTTCCGACTTTCGCCTCGAGGATTGCCCGCTGCCGACGCCAGGCGCGGGAGAGGTCCTGCTGCGCACCATCTGGCTGTCGCTCGATCCCTACATGCGTGGCCGCATGAGCGACGGGCCGTCCTATGCCACGCCGGTGCCGGTCGACGGCGTGATGGAAGGCGGCACCGTCAGCGAAGTGATCGCGTCGAACAATCCCGCCTTTGCCAAGGGCGATGTGGTGCTGTCGCGCGCCGGCTGGCAGACGCATGCGATCTCGGACGGCACGGCGCTGGTCAAGATCGATCCGAAGATCGCGCCGGTTTCGACCGCGGTCGGCGTGCTCGGCATGCCCGGTATGACCGCGTATACCGGCCTGCTCGATATAGGCCAACCGAAATCAGGCGAGACCGTCGTCGTCGCGGCCGCCTCCGGCGCGGTCGGCTCGGCGGTCGGCCAGATCGCGCGCATCAAGGGCGCGCGGGCGGTCGGCATCGCCGGCGGCAAG
>JAQGIJ010000462.1 GCA_028291285.1 Phenylobacterium sp.
GCCGAAGCCGAGCGGGTCGACTAGAGCTCCAGTCAGTGCAAGCGTAACGGGCGGCCCGGGAGCGATCCCGGGCCGTTTCGTTTGGCGCGCCGATGTGGAGAGCGCCTAGGCGCGTTGGCTGCAGGGGATCGTCCGGCCGGTTTCGCCGAGCGCGAGGTCCAGCCAGAGGCGCTGCTGGTCCGCCAGCATCAGCCAGTCCTGGCGTTCTCGTTCGAGCAGCGCCCGCCGGCGCGGCTCCAGAATCCGGTTGAGCAAGTAGGCGCAATACGCCGCCTGCTCACGATAAAGAGTCACCCGTTCCAAGGCGTTTCCATTCCTAATGCTCGCCCTTGCGAGTCTCAGGTATATAGCGCCGAGTTTGTGACACCCGCGTGATGCCAACTGTACTCTACTGGACACTTCTCAATTGATAGGAAGTTGAGCCGCTTCAGACGCTGCCGCCTGACGTGCGGCGGATTGCCGAAATCTTAACGCCGCGTCCTGCCGCGGGGGCGCCGCTCCGGCTCACGGCCGGAGCGGCGGCGGGGTCGGGGTGTAGAGCGGCTTGTTGCGGTTGGAGGCGCCGGCGTCGGAGTCGGGAGAGGCGACGCCCGTCGGCATGGGGGCTTCCTTCAGGCGGATGTTGCGGTCCTTGGCCGCGCCGGCGGCGTCGAGGCCCGCCTGCTTGGCCCGGCCGATTGCCGGCGGCAGGTAGGGCGCCTCGCCTGCGCCGCGGCCCAGGCGCTCCTCGCAGGCCTCGCGCTCTTCCCGGCTCAGGATGGCGGGGGTGGCGCAGCCCAGCGCGCTGTGCCGCAGCACGTCGGAGAGTTGGGTGGCGGGGGCAGGCTGGACGGTGACGCGCGGCTGCGCGGTCGGCCTCTCGGTGGTGCTCTCCGGCGTGGCCTCCGCCTTGGGGGCGACCAGCGGGGCGACCGTGGCCGGGGGCAGTTCGCGGTGCAGCTGGCGGCGGTGCAGCCGGATCGGCTGGGGCTTCTGGCCCGAGCCGGCCGCCGGCGCCGGCGTGCGCGGCAGCATCAGGATCGGGATGATCGGCTCCGGCGGGCCGGCGTCCTCGTGCGGCCGCACGAGCCTGGGCGAATGCAGCCAGAGCGCCGTCAGCAAGACGGCGTGGGCGGCGACGGAAAGCGCCGTCGCGGTGGCGTACAACCGCCGTTTCGCCTTCGCCATCCGGCCTACCGTCATCCTCGAGCTTGGGTGTTGAGCCGCGTTCGGCGGCGATTTCGTGGCGCGTGCTGGACGCGTCGCCGCGTCCCTGCAGCGATGCGCCCCCAATCATTGACGCAAGGCCGCTATCCGACTATGTAGCGCGCCTCTTCCGAGGCCGGGATTCTTCCCTAGCCCGTTTGAACGTCCCGCCGGAACGCAAATCAAGGCGTCCCGGCGAGTTTTTGCGTTTGGCGGGGCGGTCGCGGAAGGCCAGACGACAACACCACTGAAACTGAGGCGCCTCGGCCCAACGGCACACGCCTCCTACGACGCGAGTTTAGATGCCGACAGTCAACCAGCTCATCCGCAAGCCGCGCCAGGACAAGCCCTCGCGCAACAAGGTCCCGGCCCTGAAGGGGTGCCCGCAGCGCCGCGGCGTCTGCACGCGGGTCTACACCACGACCCCGAAGAAGCCGAACTCGGCGCTCCGGAAGGTCGCCAAGGTGCGCCTGACCACCGGCATCGAAGCGGTGTGCTACATCCCCGGCGAAGGCCACAACCTGCAGGAACACTCCGTGGTGCTGATCCGCGGCGGGCGGGTGAAGGACCTTCCGGGCGTGCGCTACCACATCCTGCGCGGCGTGCTCGACACCCAAGGGGTGAAGGACCGCAGGCAGCGCCGCTCGCTCTACGGCGCCAAGCGTCCGAAGTAAGGAATAGAAGTCATGTCCCGCCGCCGCCGCGCCGAGAAACGCCAAGTCCTCCCCGACCCGAAGTTCGGGGACCTCGTCGTCACCAAGTTCATGAACTACGTGATGTACGAAGGTAAGAAAGCCGTCGCCGAGAATATCCTCTACGGCGCCTTCGACATCCTGGAAGCCAAGCGCAAGGACCTGGGCCCGCTGGAAACCTTCCACGCCGCCCTGGACAATGTCGCCCCCGCGATCGAAGTGCGCTCCCGCCGGGTCGGCGGCGCCACCTACCAGGTGCCGGTGGAAGTCCGTCCGGAACGCCGCCGCGCGCTGGCCATCCGCTGGCTGGTCACCGCCGCCCGCAACCGGGGCGAAAACACCATGACGGAGAAGCTCGCCGGCGAGCTGCTCGACGCCTCGTCGAACCGCGGCTCGGCGGTCAAGAAGCGCGAAGACACCCACAAGATGGCCGAGGCCAACCGCGCCTTCTCGCACTACCGCTGGTAACACCCCATATACGCTGTTCCCGGCGCGGGCGGTTTGAGCTAAACCGCCCGCGCCGTTCGTTCAGCCTCCCGCCGGTTTTCGGGACCGCCCGAAATCCAACTCAGAGATTGAGCGTGACGGTCGCCTGAAGCGGCGCCCACGTCAGACCGCCACGCTTAGACAGCCTTTTTCGCAGAGCCCTCCGCTATGCCCCGCATTCATAAAATCGAAGATTACCGAAACTTCGGCATCATGGCCCACATCGATGCGGGCAAGACGACGACCACGGAGCGGATCCTCTACTATACGGGCAAGAGCCATAAGATCGGCGAGGTCCACGACGGCGCGGCCACCATGGACTGGATGGAGCAGGAGCAGGAGCGGGGCATCACCATCACCTCGGCTGCGACCACCGCCTTCTGGAACGGCAAGCGGCTGAACATCATCGACACCCCCGGCCACGTGGACTTCACCATCGAGGTGGAGCGTTCGCTGCGCGTGCTCGACGGCGCGGTGGCGGTGCTCGACGGCAACCAGGGCGTGGAGCCGCAGACCGAGACCGTCTGGCGTCAGGCCGACCGCTACAATGTTCCGCGCATCGTGTTCGTCAACAAGATGGACAAGATCGGCGCCGACTTCCAAATGTGCCTGCGCACCATCCGCGAGCGGCTGGGCGTGAAGGCCGTTCCGATCCAACTGCCGATCGGCGCCGAGAGCAGCCTGAAGGGGATCGTCGACCTCGTCCGCATGAAGGCGGTGGTCTGGGACTCCGAAGGCCTGGGCGCCAACTACCACGACGAAGAGATCCCGGCGGACATGAAGGAGCAGGCCGACGAGGCCCGGCACTACATGATCGAAAACTCCGTCGAGCTCGATGACGAGGCGATGGAATCCTACCTGAGCGGCGAGGAGCCCTCGGAAGAGGTGATCAAGAAGTGCCTGCGCAAGGCGGTGCTGAACGGCGCATTCTATCCGATCCTTGCGGGCTCGGCGTTCAAGAACAAGGGCGTCCAGCCCCTGCTCGACGCGGTGGTCGACTACCTGCCGTCGCCGGTGGACATCCCGCCGACGCCGGGCCTGGACTACAAGACCGAAGAGCCGGTGGTCCGCAGGGCGTCGGACGACGAGGCGCTGTCCGTCCTGGCGTTCAAGATCATGGACGACCCCTTCGTCGGCTCGCTCACCTTCTGCCGCATCTACTCCGGCAAGCTGGAAACGGGCATGGGCCTGCTCAACTCCACGCGCGACAAGAAGGAGCGCGTCGGCCGCATGCTGCTGATGCACTCCAACAACCGCGAGGACATCAAGGAGGCCTTCGCCGGCGACATCGTCGCCCTGGCCGGCCTGAAGGACACCCGCACCGGTGACACCCTGTGCGACCCCACCAAGTCGCCGGTGATCCTGGAGAAGATGATCTTCCCCGAGCCGGTCATCGAGATCGCCATCGAGCCGAAGTCCAAGGCCGACCAGGAGAAGCTGGGCGTGGCCCTGGCCAAGATGGTCGCCGAGGACCCCTCCTTCACCGTCTTCACCGACCAGGAGTCGGGCCAGACGATCATGAAGGGCATGGGCGAGCTTCACCTCGACATCAAGGTCGACATCCTGAAGCGCACCTACAAGGTCGAAGCCAACATCGGCGCGCCGCAGGTCGCCTACCGCGAGAGCCTGGGCAAGGTCACCGACATCGACTACACGCACAAGAAGCAGACCGGCGGCACCGGTCAGTTCGCCCGCGTGAAGATCAAGTTCGAGCCGGGCGCGCCGGGATCGGGCTTCGTGTTCGAGAGCTCCGTCGTCGGCGGGGCGGTGCCGAAGGAATACATCCCCGGCGTCGAGAAGGGCCTGGTGTCGGCCAAGGACAACGGCCTGCTGGCCGGCTTCCCGGTGATCGATTTCAAGGCGACGCTGTACGACGGCGGCTACCACGACGTCGACTCCTCGGTGCTGGCCTTCGAAATCGCCAGCCGCGCTGCGTTCCGCGAACTTCGCGAAAGGGGCGCGCCGAAGCTGCTCGAGCCGATCATGAAGGTCGAGGTCCTGACGCCCGACGATTACATGGGCGACGTGATCGGCGACCTGAACTCGCGGCGGGGCCAGATCCAGGGCACCGAGACCCGCGGCAACGCCCAGGTGGTGACGGCTTTCGTGCCGCTCGCCAACATGTTCGGCTACATCAACACCCTGCGCTCGTTCTCCCAGGGCCGCGCGCAGTTCTCGATGCAGTACGATCACTACGATCCGGTGCCGCAGGCGGTCGCCGAAGAAGTGATCAAGAAGTACGCCTAACCAATCCAACCCTAGTTTAGAGGACAGGCCCGGACAGGGCTGGAGCTTGAAATGGCCAAAGAGAAGTTTCTTCGCAACAAGCCGCACTGCAACATCGGCACGATCGGTCACGTCGACCACGGCAAGACGACGCTGACGGCGGCGATCACGATCATTCTGGCGAAGTCGGGCGGCGCCA
>JAQGIJ010000466.1 GCA_028291285.1 Phenylobacterium sp.
TCGCGGCGGCGCGCTGCCCGACATCACGCCCTACGGCCCGCCGACACTGCTGCGCCTGGCCTTCAGCGTCGGGCTCTCCGGGCAGATCCACATCGATGGCGATCCCCAGGCCGCGGTCAGCGAGCTGCTGCGCCTGGCGCGCACCGGCGCCATCGCCGAGGCCGCCGCCCGCGCCAATCCGGCGCGGCGGGTCCACGCCGTCGTCACCGAGGCCCGTTCCCGTTGGCGCCTCGAGATAGGTGGCCGCTGATGAAGCCCGGCCGGCTGCACGACCTTCTCTGCGTCCTCGTCTTCCTGGTGAGCCTCGTGCTCGCCGCAGCGCTGGCGCTTCACCCCTCCGGAGGCCTGATCCATGGCTGACACCCCCGATCCCATCGACGTGCACGTCGGACAGGTCATCCGCGCGCGCCGGCGGCTGGCCGGCCTCTCCCAGGAGAAGGTCGCCGCGGCCGCCGGCGTCACCTTCCAGCAGGTCCAGAAATACGAGCGCGGCGCCAACCGCGTCAGCTGCTCGACGCTCGCCCGGATCGCGCACGCGCTCAACGCGCCGGTCGCGACCTTCTTCCCCGATCCGGAGGAAGGCGCCACCGGCGGTCTCGGCCCGGCCGCCGCCCTCGGTGCGGTAACCGGGGGCCATGAGCTCGCGCGGGACTTCCTGGCCATGGACCCGCAACGCCGAGGCGCCCTCCTGCGCGTCGCCGACGCCATGCTCGAGGGCTCCGGCGGTCCGGCCGAGGAGCCCAGCGCCAGCTACGTCAGCGGCGGCGACGAGGAGGCCCGGCGCCATGTCGCTTGAGAAGCTCGAGGCCCGCGATCGCGCGGCCGATGCGGCGCTGCTCAGCGAGCGGATCCTGCGCCAGGTGACGGGGCAGCAGAACGCTCCGACCCACCTCAGCCACGCAGAAGCCGTCGACGCCATCGAGGCGGCTTTCGGGGCCGGCCAGGCCGTGGCCTGGAACATGGCCGCCCAACGCCGGACCTGCAGGGTCTGCGGCTGCTGGGAAATGGAGGCGTGCGACGGCGGTTGCTGGTGGGTCGAGGACGATCTCTGCAGCGCCTGCGAGCCGGAGGCCTGACCGTGGCCCTAGAAGCCCACAGGCCCGCCGACCAGGCCGAGCACGCCGTCAGCCTGTCGATCGCCCACTGCGAGCACGGGCACGTCTTCCTGCGCCTGCACCGACATGACGGCTCGATCATCGCCGTCGGCAGCCTTGAGCCCGGCCTCGCCGAGCTGATCGGCGTGCAGCTGCGCGATGAGGCCAAGAAGGCCCGCACCGCGCCGCTGGCCGGAACGCGAGGCGTGCACTGATGGCCCGCTTCGTCACGGATGACGGGGAGACAGAAACCGCCGCGCGGGTCTTGCTCGAGCTCGCCGCCGTGCAGAACAGCACGGGACGCCAGCAGGACACTGTCAGCATAGCGCTGCAGCTGCTTCTCGCGCCCTTGCGATACGACCAGACGCCGCCGAGCGTCGTTCTCGGCGGGATCGCTGCAGGCCTGGGGGCCCTGACCAGCATGGCGCAGCCGGAGCCCTCCACCAGAGCGCTGCTGCTGGCGGTGCTTTTCACCCTCACGGAGAGGGCGGCCAACAGCGCAGCCGCGACGGGCTTCACGGTCACCCCCCCCCCCGCATCCGACAGGGGGCCCTGACCCATGGCCGCTGACCCCAGGGCCGCCGCCCGCCGGCGGCTCATCCGATACCTCGCCCGGGGCGGATCCGTCATGAGGGAAACGGTCGGCGGATCCATCGGCGTGCGCTGCTGCGGCGCCGCCCGCAATGGCCGGGAATTCACGGCCGAGGCCCTGCAGCGCCTGATCGAGGCCGGCTGCGTGGTCGACGGCCAGCAGCGCCAGGTCGAACGCGTCGACTCACCCGGCGAGATCTTCCGCTTCCAGCCCAACGAGGACCGCTGATGCCTGCCGAGGCCCCCAAGCCCGATGCCGGTCGGAGCGACTACAACGCTTCGGCCAGGTTCACCCAGCTGCAGCCGGGCGAGCCGTATTTCCTGATCCGCGGCCGCGATGCCCTGGCCGGGCCGGCCGTCCGCGCGTGGGCGGCTCTCGCCCACCACCAGCTGGCGCCCATGGCCATCGTCGAACAGGCCCTGCAGCAGGCCGACGCCATGGACGCCTGGCCGGACAAGCACCTGCCGGACGCCAGCCACCTCTCGGACGACGAGGTCCTGCAGCTGGCGTTCCAGCTCGAACGCCGCGCCTGGCACGCCCGGGCAGACTCGGCCGACCCGAAGATCATGCTGGCCGAGGAACGCGCGATCGGCGTGGTGATGGGCAGGCTACGGCCGGTGCTGTCGGTGCTGTTCGAAGGCGGTACGCTCCAAGAGGACGGCAGCTTCACGTTCCGCATGCCCAAGGGCGAGCTCGGCCAGGACAAGCCCGGGCTGAACCCAATCGAGGCGCTCGGGAAGCTGGCTACCGTGCTGCGCGCCGA
Source organism: Phenylobacterium sp. (assembly GCA_028291285.1). The sequence goes on from JAQGIJ010000466.1 coordinate 2,450, forward strand.
GGGGCACGCCAATGGCTGAGCCCATGCCCCCTACAGATCACGTCCCCGAGGCCGCCGAGCAACAGGCC
>JAQGIJ010000483.1 GCA_028291285.1 Phenylobacterium sp.
GCGGGCCCAACGACCGGGCCAAACTGTTCAACGACCGCATCGACCACGGCTCGCTGGGTATGACGAGCTTCATCTTCGAGGACATGCGCGAGGCGAAGGCCGCCTGATCCGCGCCGAACGGCGGCCACCCTTCGGCGGGCGAGCCAAGGCGACGCCGATCGCCGCGAGCAAGGGCGGGGCCGCGAAGCACCAGACATTCACCCGGGCATAAATGAGCGCGGCGCAGGCGCAGCCGGCGGCGAAACGCCGACGCTGGCCGACATGCTCTTCAGCCGCGTCATTGTGGCCGGCCGGCGCTGAGCCTCGCCGCGCAGGAGGTCGGCGAAGTGGATCATGATCTGGGTGGTGGTGCTGGTCATCACCGTGCTGGGCGGCGCCGCTGCCAGATGGATGCGATGCACCGCGTTCTGGATCCCCATCGCCGAAACCAGGGTCATCCCGGTCAGCAAGGCCTGCCAGTTGTCGCCGTTGCGGAAAGGACCCAGCCCGATGGCCAGGGTGAAGGCCAGGGTCAGCAGCCCGAGCTCCGCGCTCAGCAGAATGACGAGCGGCGGTCGGCCGCCCGCGCTCAGGGCCGTACCCGCGAGCCTGGCGACGACGACCACCGCGCAGAACATAGGCAGCGCCATCAGCTTGACCAGCGCCCCGCTGGTCCCCAGCACCAGCGTCGCGCCGAGCGTGGCGAAGTTGCCGGTGACGTGGGCCGTGAACAAGCCCTGCAAGGCGAGGTAGCCGGCGGTGTCCACATAGCCGCCGGTCCCGCTCAGCACGAGCGGCAAGGCCGGCCGAAACGGCGGGGCGTGGGCGGGCCTGATCGACCCGGGAGCAGCGGATTCCGTTGAGGCCATCGTCACCCTCCGCATTTGAGCTCGTCGGCCTGCGCAAGGCCCGCACAAGGTCGAATGCTATCCTCCGGCACGCGAGAAGGCCCGCTTACCACCCAGGCCCTCATTCTGGGCTTCTGCTCACGGGAGTCTCAGGCGGATCGGCCCAGGCGATATTGCCGGCCGCAGGGCTTGCATGCCGCCCGCGCGGCCGGAAGGCTCCGATCGCGACGCTCCAGGGAGTTCACGTGCGATGGACCAGGCCGCCTCCGCTCCGTCAGACCGGCCGCCGCGGCACTACCCCACCGCGGCCGCGAAATGCGCCGACCTTGTGGTGCATCTGGTGGGCCTCACCCTGGCGTTGATCGGAGGTGTCGTGCTCCTGGCGCTGGCCGTTCGCGCGCAGTCGATCAGCAAGACGGTGGGGGTCGCCATCTATGCCGCGGGCCTGGTGGCCATGCTGGCTTTCTCGACCGCCTACAACTTCGCCAAGCCCGCCTACCGGCCGCAGCTGCGCCGGCTCGATCACGCCGGCATCTTTCTGATGATCGCCGGCTCCTACACCCCCTTCACCACCCAGAACCTCACCGGCGCCTGGGCCTGGGGAATGACCGCCGCGGTCTGGGGCGTCGCCAGCCTCGGCGCGGTGGGCAAGATCCTGCTGCCGAGACTCGACCGCCGCTTCTGGGTGGCCCTCTATCTGATGCTGGGCTGGCTGGTGCTGGTGGCGCTGAAGCCGATGCTCGCCACCACGGCGGGGGCGGCGATGGCGCTGCTCGCTGTGGGCGGCGTGCTCTACTCCACGGGCGTCATCTTCTATCTCAACAAGCGGCTGAAGTTCGCCCGCGCCATCTGGCATGGCCACGTGGTGGCCGCCGCCGGCGCTCACTGGGCGGCGGTGCTGCTGGGGGTCGTCCTGGCGACCAGGCATTAGGCCGCGCGCCTGGCCCGGGCCACCTTAGTCGCCGCGGCGCGGCCTCGCCGGTGACCCCTCGATCAGGCGTCGAAGGCGGTGGAGAGGCTGAGCGCCGCCCAGCGGCCGAATTCCTCTTCGAAGGCCGAGCGCGCCTGGGTGGCGTAGTGCACGGCGTCGGCGCCCAGCAGCAGCTGCACCGGCGCGTCCTCGGCGCCCGCGATCCTGAGGATGGCGGCGGCGACCTTGGCCGGATCGCCGCCCTCCTGGCCAGCGTGGCCGCCGAGGATCCGCTCGGCGTTGTGCGCGGTCTGGTCGTAGTCGGCGATCTTGCGCTGCGTGACCGTCAGCGAGCGGCCGGCGTAGTCGGTGCGCATGCCGCCAGGCTCGACGTTGGTGACCTTGATCCCCAGCGGCGCGACCTCCTGGGCCAGCGTGCGGCCGATGCCCTCCAGCGCGTGCTTGCTGCCGCAGTAGATGCCGGTCCCGGCCCAGGCGGCCAGGCCGCTGACCGAGGTGACGTTGACGATGTGCCCGGCCTTCTTCTCGCGCATGTGCGGCAGCGCCGCCTGGATCGCCGCGATAGGCCCGAAGACGTTGACCTCGAACTGGGCGCGGACCTCGGCGAGGCTGGCCTCCTCCACCGCGCCCACCAGGCCGTAGCCGGCGTTGTTGACCAGCACGTCCAGCCCGCCAAAGGCTGCGATCGCCCCTTCCACCGCGGCGCGCACGGAGTCCTCGTCGGCCATGTCGGCGACGAAGCCCTTGGCCCGGTCGGGCGCGAGGGCCTCGAAGTCGGCGAGCGCGGCCGGCGTGCGCACCGTGCCCGCGACAAGGTCGCCACGCGCCAGCGCCGCTTGCGCCAGCGCCCGGCCCAGCCCGCTGCTGGCGCCGGTGATCAGCCAGTTCATCATGCCCCCTGCCCTGCGCCCGCTCAGAACGGCTTGTCGCCGCGGACCCAGAGGCGGTGCATCTCGCGGATATACTTGGTGTCGTCGTAGAGGGTGCCGGTGTGCAGGGTGCAGCGGTTGTCCCACATCAGGAGATCCCCCTCCCGCCATTTGTGGCGGTAGACGAACGGGTCCTGGGTGGCGAAGTCCACCAGCTCCTGCACCAGGTCCAGGCCCTCGGGATTGGGCATGCCCATGACCTCGATCACCGTGCCGGTGGAGGGCCAGAGCGCCTTTCGGCCGTCCGCCGGGTGGGTGCGGATCAGCGGATGGTAGACATCCGGGTTCTCCGCCTTCAGCTCGTCGCTGAGCTCCATGGCGCCGTACTCCCGGGTGCGCATGAAGTGCACGTAGGAGTGGTGCA
>JAQGIJ010000488.1 GCA_028291285.1 Phenylobacterium sp.
TGCTCGCCGTGGCTCTCCACCGCATAGGCGTCGTGATGCTTGATGAGCAGCCAGTTGTTGGTCTTCTCGCGCTCGCGCCGTTTCATCCGCACCAGTACGAAGCCGCCCTTCAGCCGTTCGCCGTCGAGCACGAACTTGAAGTCGCCGCGGCGCAGGCCCTCGTGCGGGTCGGTCCCGGGCTCCGGCTCCCAGTAGCCGCGGTCCCACAGCATCACCGTGCCGCCGCCGTACTGGCCCTTGGGGATGGTGCCTTCGAAGTCGCCGTAGTCGAGCGGATGGTCCTCCACCTCGACGGCGAGCCTGCGGTCGTGCGGGTCGAGCGAGGGGCCCTTGGTCACCGCCCAGGACTTGAAGACGCCGTCCAGCTCAAGCCGGAAGTCGTAGTGCAGCCGGCTGGCCGCGTGCTTCTGGATGACGAAGCGCCGGCGGTTGGAGGGCTGGGTCTTCTCCGCCCCGGCGGGCTCGGCGGTCTTGCTGAAATCCCGCATCGAGCGATAGCGGGTGAGCTTAGGCTCCTCGGCCATTCCGGCTCCCTTAGCTGGCCAGCGCCGTCCGCCTCACCTCGACCTCGGTCAGGGCCGCCACGTAGGCGTCGCGCCAGGCGGTGACGTCCTCGCGCTCGACGTTCTCGAACAGAGCGCGCCAGCGGCGGATTCGCTCCGACCTATCCATGCCGAGCGCCCGCTTCAGCGCCTCCGCGATCTCCTCGGGGCTGTTGGGATTGACCAGCAGGGCCTCGGTCAGCTGCCGCGCCGCGCCGGCGAAGCGCGACAGGACGAGCACGCCCGGATCGTTGGGGTCCTGGGCGGCGACGAACTCCTTGGACACCAGGTTCATGCCGTCGCGCAGGGGCGTGACCAGGCCCACGCGGGCGGCGCGGTAGATGCCGGCCAGCTCGTCGCGGCGGTAGTTCTTGTTCACATAGCGGAAGGGCGCCCAGTCGATGTCGGCGTACTCGCCGTTGATGCGGCCCGACAGGGCGTCAAGCCGGCCGCGGATCTCCTGGTAGGCCTCGACGCCCTCGCGGCTGACGGGGGCGATCTGCAGCATCAGCACCTCCCGGCGCAGGTCCGGATGGTCGGCCAGCAGCCGCTCGAAGCCCATGAAGCGCTCTTCCAGCCCCTTGGAGTAGTCGAGCCGGTCGACCCCGATGATCAGGTGCCGGAAGACGGTGGAGGCGCTCATGATGTCGCGCATCCGCACCGCGCGGGCCGAGCGCACCAGCTTGGCGAAGTCCGCCGCGTCGATGCCGATCGGGAAGGCGCCCACCCTGACGCTGCGGCCGAAGGCCTTCAGCAGGCCGGGAGCAGGCATCTCGCCGCCGGCTTCGCTCAGCACATACTCCTCGAAGGCCTGCCGGTATTCCTGGGTCTGGAAGCCCACCAGGTCGTAGTCGAACAGCGACTGCACCAGCTGGCGGTGGCCGGGCAGGGTCGTGTAGATCTGGTGCGCCGGCCAGGGCACGTGCAGGAAGAAGCCGATCCGGTTCTTGACGCCCAGCCTGCGCAGCTCCCGGGCCAGCGGGATCAGGTGGTAGTCGTGGATCCAGATCAGGTCGTCGCGCTCGATCAGCGGGCGCAGGGTCTCGGCGAAGCGGCGGTTCACCCGCTCGTAGCCTTCGCCGTAGGCGCGGTCGTAGGCGGTCAGGTCGGCCCGGTAGTGGAACAGCGGCCACAGCGTCTTGTTGGCGTAGCCGTTATAGTATTCGTCGACGTCCGCCTCCTCGAGGTCGACGGTGGCGACCGTCACCCCGTCGATCTTCTGCATGGCGAGCTGGCCGGTGTATTCCGGCGTGGTCTTGCCGCTCCAGCCGAACCAGAGGCCGGAGTATTCGCGCAGCGCCGCGGCCAGCGCCATGGCGAGGCCGCCGACGCTCTCCTCGCCCTTGCCGCCGGGCGGATTGACCCGGTTGGAGACGACGATCAGCCGGCTCATAGCGCGGCTTCCAGCCAGGTCAGCGCCTCCTCGACGCCGCGGATCCGGAAGCGCGCCGCGGTAGGCCGGCCGGGCCCGACCAGCACGCCCATGCCGCCCACCGCCTGCACCGCCTCGAAGCCGTGCTCGTCGGTGGCGTCGTCGCCGAGGAAGACCGGCCGCGCGCCGGCAAAGGGCGGCACGTCCAGGAAGCTCCCCACGCTGTCGCCCTTGGTGGGCCCGGGCGTGCGCAGCTCCTCCACCATGTCGCCGTGTTGCAGCATGAGCCCGGTCTCGGCGGCGATCTCCTGGGCGAAGACCTGCGCCGGGTGGGCCTGGGCGCGGGCCAGGCGGTAGTGCAGGGCGACGCTCAAGCCCTTCTCCTCGACGATCAGGCCGGAGTCGCGGGTGGCGAACTCGCGGAAGCGCCGCGCCGCCTCGGCGAGCGCCGGATGCGGCGTGGTCTCGGTGACGATGGCGTCGGGGCCGCGCCGCACCAGGCCGTGCACGGCGGCGACCACGGTCACGCGGCCTTCCAGGATGCGGTCGACGTCGCCGAGCGTGCGGCCGCTGATCACCGCCAGGCGGCCGTCGAGGCCGCGCTTCAGGCGTTCGAGCAGGCTTGTGCGGCGCGGGTCGGGACGCACGTCCTGCGGCCGCGCGGCGATCGGCGCCAGCGTGCCGTCGAGATCGAGGAACAGCGCCGTGTCCGACAGACGCAACGGCTTCGGAGCGGGCAGTCCTACGGTCAGTTCATCGATTCCCATGAAATGACATCCGCCCCTCAACGGGACTGAAACGCGCGAGCCGCCGCTGCGATCCCGCCTGGCGGCAAGTTGCCTGCGGGCGGAAGGGCCTTGACGGCGGCGCCCCGATCCGCGCTAAGCGGCCCTCGTTCTGAAAGGCTCGAGGTGAGGTCCATGCCCCAGGCGCCGCAGGCGGATGCGATCGTTCTGTTCGGGGCCACGGGCGACCTCGCGCGGCGCATGCTGCTGCCCTCGCTCTATAACCTGGACGCCGACGGCTTCCTGCCCAACGGCTTCAAGGTGCTGGCGACCGCACGCGCCCAGCTCTCGCGCGAGGCGTTCGTGGCCGAGGTGCGCCAGGCGCTGGAGGCCCGCGCCGAGGGCCTGGACGAGGGCGTCTGGAATCGCTTCGAGACGCGCCTCGACTACACCTCCGCCGACGCCACCACCGAGTCCGGCGCGGCCCTGCTGAAGCCGGTGCTGGAGGGCGTGCGCGCGCCGATCTTCTACCTGGCGCTTTCGCCCAGCCTCTATGGCCGGGTCTGCGTGGCCCTGGCCGCCGCGGGGCTCGCCTCCGACGCCACCCGCATCGTGCTGGAGAAGCCGGTCGGGCGCGACCTGGAGAGCTCGCGCGAGATCAACATCGCAGTCGGCGCGGTGTTCGACGAGGAGCGGATCTTCCGCATCGACCACTACCTGGGCAAGGAGACGGTGCAGAACCTGATCGCGCTCCGGTTCGCCAACACCCTGTTCGAGCCGCTGTGGAACAACCTCACCATCGACCACGTGCAGATCACCGTTGCCGAGACCGAGGGGGTGGGCGAGCGCTGGCCCTATTACGACGAGTACGGCGCGCTGCGCGACATGCTGCAGAACCACATGCTGCAGCTGCTCTGCCTGGTGGCCATGGAGCCGCCCAGCGACATGGAGCCGGACAGCGTGCGCAACGAGAAGGTGAAGGTGCTGCGCTCCCTGCGCCGCTTCTCCCGCGTCGACGCGCAAGGCTCCAGCCTCCGTGGCCAGTACACGGCGGGGGTGGTCGAGGGGCGCACGGCCAAGGGCTACGAGGAGGAGCGCGGGCAGCCCTCCGGCACCGAGACCTTCGTCGCGCTTCGGGCCGACATCGACAACTGGCGCTGGGCCGGCGTGCCGTTCTTCCTTCGGACGGGCAAGCGCCTGCCCGAGCGGCGCACCCAGATCGCCATCCAGTTCAAGGGCGTGCCGCACTCGATCTTCGACGGCCCGGCGCGCGACGACCTGGTCGCCAACCGCCTGGTGATCGACCTGCAGCCGGACGAGGACATCGAGCTGCTCTTGATGAACAAGGCGCCCGGCCTGACCAAGGGCGGCATGCGCCTGCAGTCGCTGCCGCTGTCGCTCTCCCTGCTGCGCGCCTACGAAGGCCCGGGCGCGCGGCGGCGGGTCGCCTACGAGCGTTTGCTGCTCGACGTGATCAACGGCAACTCCACCCTCTTCGTCCGTCGCGACGAGGTGGAGGAGGCCTGGCGCTGGGTCGACGGCGTGGCGGAGGCCTGGCGCGAGGCCGGCCTCACGCCCAAGCCCTACGCCGCGGGCAGCTGGGGCCCGGCGGGCGCCTTCGCCCTGATCGAGCGGGCAGGGCGGGCCTGGTACGACTGAGGCCGGCCGTCACGAACGGAACCTCCGGGCCCGCGTCCGGCTTAATGGCGCAGGTGGAGGTGCGGGGCATGGAGGCACGGTTGGACGCGACGGTCGCCGCGATCCGCGCTGAGCTGGCGCGGCAGGCGGCGGAAGGCAATGCGACCTACAACGGGGTGTCCACGGACGGACGCGACGCGGTCGAGGGCTATTTCGACCTGGTCAGCGTCGCCCGCGCCGTGCTGACGGCGCTCGGCGATCCGGACGCCCGCGCCAGGCGCGCCGGCGGCGCCAGCGCCGCCGATCAGCGCGCGCTCAGCACCGAGGCCGACGAGCGGCAGACGATGCGCCAGGCCCCGGACGACGCCTCGCCCGGCGAGAGCGGCCAGGGCGCGTCCGTCGGCTAGCCCGGCCGGCACGACCTTCCGCTCAGGCGGGGGGCTGCCCCTCGTGGATGCCCTGGCGGATCATGGCGCGCAGCTCGGGGGTGTCGCTGTGCTTGTGCACGGCCACGGCGTGCTGCACGGCGGCCTCGAGCAGCTCGGGCTCGTCGTCCGCGGAGATCGCGATGGTGCAGCTGCTCTCGCTCGGGACCTCGCGACAATCGATGTACTTGCGCATGGCGCCCTCTCTGGTGCGGCGCGCCCGCCCGGCGATCAGGCGGGCTAACGGCCGCATTCTACCGCATCGGGGCCTTGCAAGCAGCACGGGTTGCGACGCCGGCGGGCTCAGCCGGCCGGCTGCCGCGCGGCCATCAGGAGGGCGCGCAGCTCGGCGCGCTTGGGCTTGCCGGCCGCGTCGGTGCGCGGGACGTCTTCGAACGCCATGGCGACGATGATCTGCGGCGCCTTGTAGGCGGAGAGCTCGGCGCGGACCTTGCGGCGCAGGGCGTCGGGATCGATCGTGAAGCCGTCCTCCGGGACGACGACCGCCGCCACCGCCTCGCCGCGGGCCGGGTCGGGCACGCCCAGGACGATCGCCTCGCGCACCTCCGGCAGGCCCACCAGCACGGCCTCCACCTCCGCGGGCGAGACGTTCGCGCCGGCGGTTTTGATCATGTCGTTGGCGCGGCCGTAGAAGAACAGGAAGTCGTGCTCGTCAATCATGCAGCGGTCGCCGGTGCGGAACCAACCGTCGGCGGTGAAGGCCTGGTCGCGCTCGCGCTTCCAGTAGCCGCGCATCATGTTGCGGCCGCGCAGCTGCAACTCGCCGGTCTCGCCCGGCCCCAGCACCTCACCGGTCTCGAGGTCGACGATGCGCCGCTCCACGTCCGGCATGGGGCGGCCCCAGTTGGCGGCCTTGCCCTCCGGAGCCGGGAGGTCGTCGGGGTCGGAGGAGTGGGTGCCGAAGGTCTCGGTCATGCCCAGCGAGCCGCCGATCCGGCGCTCGGGCGGGATCTCCTCGCCGGCGCGCCTGTCGCGCATGGGCGTGAGCCCGTAGGTGATGAAGGAGAGATCGACGCCCTGCCGGGCGGCCGCGGCCAGCAGGGCGTGCCGCTGGGCGCCGCCGAAGTAGACGTTGGTCACCCGGTGGCGGACGAAGGCGTCGAGCAGGTCCTCGCCGCTCAGCGAACGGGCGTGCACGAGCGTCGCGCCGCGGAACAGGGCCGGGAAGACGCCGCGCAGGAAGCCGCCGACCCAGAAATAGGCCAGGCCGTTGTAGAACCGCTCGCCGGGCTCCAGGTAGGTCCAGGGGCTGAAGTTCCAGACGTTGCGGATCGCGCCGCCGTGGGCGTGGACCACCGCCTTGGGCTCGGCCGTGGTGCCCGAGGTGCAGATCACCACCATGTCGTCGGCCGGCGTCACCGTGGCCTCGATCTCGCGCAGCAGGGCTTCGGAGACCCGGGGCGTCGCCCGCGCCGCCGCCAGCAGGTGGTCGGGACCCTTGCAGGCCCAGGGCCGCAGGGCCTCGCCCCAGACGACGATCCGCCGCAGGTAGGGGGCGCTCTCCAGGTAGAAGGCCTCCCCGGCCCGCTCCTGCGCCAGGCCGGGAACTGCGTCCTCCAGCCGCGCCTGGTAGTCGGCGTGGCCGTAGGCGGCGCTGACCAGCAGGGTGTCGATGTCGTTGTGGCGCAGCGCCCAGGCGATCTCGCGGCGCTGGAACAGCGAGGAGAAGCCCACGGCCACCCCGCCCATCCGCGTCACCGCCAGGAAGGCCAGCACCCAGTCGGTGCAGTTCGGCATCATGAT